>RFRL01000001.1 GCA_009924545.1 Planctomycetia bacterium
GGCGCTGGGGGTCGCCCGCCAGCAGGTGGAAAACGGCGCCAACATCATCGACGTCAACGTCGACGAGGGGATGCTCGACGGTGTCAAGGTGATGACCAAGTTCCTCACCCTGCTGTCGAGCGAGCCGGAGATCTCCAAGGTCCCGATCATGATCGACTCCTCGCGCTTCGAGGTGCTGGAGGCGGGGCTGAAATGCATCCAGGGCAAGGGGATCGTCAACTCCATCAGCCTCAAGGAGGGGGAGGAGGTGTTCCTCCACCACGCGCGCACGGTGCACGGCTACGGTGCGGCGGTGGTGGTGATGGCGTTCGACGAGGAGGGGCAGGCGACCGACGTCGAGCGCCGGGTGGCGATCTGCCGCCGGGCCTACCGCCTGCTGACGGAGCAGGCCGGCTTCGCCCCCGAGGACATCATCTTCGACCCCAACATCCTCACCGTCGCCACCGGTATCGAGGAACACAACCGCTACGCCCTCAACTTCATCGAGGCCACGCGCCGCATCAAGGAGGCGATGCCGCTGGTGAAGGTCTCGGGGGGCGTGAGCAACATCTCGTTCTCCTTCCGCGGCAACGAAGTGGTGCGCGAGGCGATGCACTCCTGCTTCCTGTACCACGCCATCCGCGCCGGGATGGAGATGGGGATCGTCAACGCCGGCCAGTTGACCGTCTACGAACAGATCGATCCGGAACTGAAGGAGCGCATCGAAGACGTGCTCTTCGACCGGCGCCCCGACGCCACCGAGCGGCTCGTCGAGTTCGCCGAGACGGTGAAGAAGCAGGAGGGCGGCGGCGCGGCCCAGGCCGACGCGTGGCGGACCCTCGACGTGGAGGAGCGCCTCACCCACGCCCTCGTCAAGGGGATCGCCGACCACGTCGAGGAGGACGTCGAGGAGGCGCGGGGGCACTACGCCACCAGCCTGGAGATCATCGAAGGCCCGCTGATGCGCGGAATGCAGACGGTGGGCGACCTGTTCGGCGAGGGGAAAATGTTCCTGCCGCAGGTGGTGAAGAGCGCCCGGGTGATGAAGCGGGCCGTGAACCACCTGCTGCCGCACATGGAGGCGGAACGGGCCGCCTCGGGGGCCACCGAAACCAAGCGCGGGAAGGTGCTGATCGCCACCGTGAAAGGCGACGTCCACGACATCGGCAAGAACATCGTCGGCGTCGTGCTCGGCTGCAACGGCTACGAGGTGGTCGACCTTGGCGTGATGGTGCCGTGCACGAAGATCATCGACGAGGCGGTGCGCCACCAGGCCGACATCGTCGGGCTCTCGGGGCTCATCACCCCGAGCCTCGACGAGATGGTGCAGGTGGCCCAGGAGTTCGAGCATGCGAAGCTTTCGATGCCCCTGCTCATCGGCGGGGCGACCACGTCGGCCCGGCACACGGCGGTGAAGATCGCCCCGCGCTATTCCGGCGCGGTGGTCCACGTCAACGACGCGTCGCGGGCAGCGGGGGTGGTGGAAAAACTCCTCAGCCCCACCGCCCGCGAGGAGTTCGTGCGCTCCACCCGGGAGACCCAAGCCCGCGACCTGGAGAACTTCAAACGCCGGCAGGAGACGAAACTCGTCCCCTATGCCGCCGCCTGCGCGAAGCGCTGGACGACCGACTGGGCGACCACACCGATCGACGTGCCGGAGTTCCTCGGTGTCCGCCCCCTCGACAGGGTGCCGTTGGGCGAGTTGATCCCGTGGATCGACTGGTCGCCGTTCTTCATGGCGTGGGATTTGAAGGGGAAATACCCGGCGATTTTCACCGACCCGGTGGTCGGCACCGAGGCGCGAAAGCTCCACCGCGATGCCCTGGACATGCTCGACCGGATCGTCCGCGACGACGCCCTCCAGGCGCGCGGCGTGTACGGGTTCTTCGCCGCCAACGCCTCCGGTGACGACATCATCCTCTACGGCGACGACACACGAGCGACGCAGCTCGGCCGGATCCACACTCTCCGCCAGCAGTGGGAGCGGAAGGGGCAGGACGTGTTCCACGCCCTGGCCGATTTCGTGGCCCCGGTGGAGAGCGGCCGGAAGGACTACCTCGGCGCCTTCGCCGTCACCGCCGGCCACGGCTGCGACGAGCTCTGCCGCCGTTTCGACGCCGAGCACGACGACTATTCCTCGATCCTGGCCAAGGCCCTCGCCGACCGGCTCGCCGAGGCCTTCGCCGAGTGGCTCCACGCCCGGGTCCGGCGCGAGTGGGGCTACGGACGGGCGGAGAGCCTCTCGACCGACGACATGATCGAGGAGCGCTACCGCGGCATCCGCCCGGCCCCCGGGTATCCGGCCTGTCCCGACCACACTGAGAAGCGGGCGCTGTTCGGCTGGCTCGATGCCCCGCACGCTGCCGGCATGACCCTCACCGAGAGCTGCGCCATGCTGCCCGCAGCCAGCGTCAGCGGACTCTACTTCGCCCACCCCGACAGCCGATACTTCGCAGTGGACCGCATCACCCGCGAGCAGGTCGAGGCCTACGCCCTGCGCAAGGGGGTCAAGGTCGCCGAGGTGGAGCGGTGGCTCGCCCCGAACCTCGGGTACGACGTCTGAGCGGCGGCCCGCCCGGGCCCTCGCCTCCCGCGACTGGAGCGCAGCCTCGTGCCCGACAAAGGCGACCCACCAGGCTGCCCGCCCGCCCAACGCCACCCACCTCCTGCCGGCGTTGACCGCCCGGCACCAAACGCCGGGCGGGGACCGCGGCGAATCGTCCTCGCCGACTGCCCCGACGGGGCGGGTGAGCCGGTCACGATGGCAGCCCTCACCGAACGCTTTCAGCGCTACATCCGTCACGAACGGACCCTCGCCGACAACACCCGGGCCGCCTACCGCCGGGACCTCGCCACCTTCGCCGACTGGCTCGGCGGCCGCCCGGTGACGGCGGTCACGGTGGGGACGCTCGGCGACTACTTTTCCGCGCTGTCGCGGCGCGGGCTGGCGCGGGCGAGCATCGCCCGGCATGCGGCCACTCTGCGGACGTTCTTCGCGTTCCTCCAGCTCGAGGGGGTCGTGGCGGAGAGCCCGGCCGCCGCGGTCGTGGCCAGCCGCCGCGACGACGCCATTCCCACCACGCTCTCGGCGGGACAGGTCGACCGGCTCCTCGCCGCCCCCGACTCCCGCAGCCCGCGCGGACAGCGCGACCGGGCCTTGCTGGAACTGCTCTACGCCACCGGTTGCCGGGCATCGGAGGTGAGCGGGATGCGGCTGGCCGACCTCCATCTGGCCGAGCGCTACTGCACCTGCCACGGCAAGGGCAACAAGCAACGGGTGGTGCCCCTGGGCCGGCGGGCGATCGAGGCGCTCGGGGCCTGGCTCGACGGCCCGCGGGCCCAGTGGACGGCCACGATGGCGGCCGACTGGGTCGTGGTGTCGGCGCGGGGCAACCGCCTGTCGCGGATGCGGATCTGGGAAATCGTCCGCCAGCATGCCACCGCGGCCGGCATCCCCACCGACATCGGCCCGCACACCCTGCGACACTCGTTCGCCACCCACCTCGTCGCCGGCGGCGTCGACCTGCGCCACGTGCAGGAGATGCTCGGCCATTCGAGCATCGCCACCACGCAGCGCTACACGCACGTCGATTCCGGGCGTTTGCGGCGCGTGCACGGCCGGTTCCACCCACGCGGCTGACGTCCCTCCCGGGGTCGCCTGGGCGTCCCAGGCTCGCCCGCGGCCGCGGTGTTCACCGGGGGGCCGCCCGCTTGGGCGGCGTGAACTTGATCTTCCGCACCAGTTCCACGATGCGCCCGTCCTCGACCGTGCCCGACACCGCGGTGATCGCCTGGACGACGTTGAAATACCGGAGCCCGTAGTCGCAATCGAACTCCACCTCGGTTCGTTCGGCGAGGGAGTTGGGGCCCCGATCGTTTCCCACCAGGCCGACGATCTTCCGCCGCAGTTCGGCGAAGTCGGTGACGGGAGAGCCGTTCATCGTGATCCCGGCCAACTGGCCGTCCGCGTTGGCCGCAAGGCGCACACGGATCGGCGGCACCTGCTGGTCGTCGGGCACGGCCGCGGCGGCGGTGGCCAGCGGCATCCGGATGTCGAAATCCCCCTCCGGCGCGATGACCTTGAGGGTGCACATGAAGAACGACATCAACTGGAACACGACGTCGATCATCGGCGTCATGTTGATCTCGACCTTGTCGCTCAGATTCGAGGCATGCCGTCGGGCCATCGCCGTCAGCCCCCCTCGTCGTACTGGGCACGGAGCGCGAAGCGCTCGAATCCCTTCTCCTGGCAGGTGCGGATGATCTCCTGCACCTCGCCGGTCTTGGCCCGGCCATCGGCCCGGATGATCACGGTGGCCGAGCTCGGCTCGCGGCCGGCATCGAGCATCACCGCCTTCTCCCGCTCCAGGTAGCCGCCGATGTCGCGCACCGACACCAACTCTCCGGCATAGATCACCGCCCCGGCACTGGTGAGCTGGAGGGTGAGCGGCTTCTCCACGATCCGGTCGGACGGCTTGGCAAGTTGGCTGAGCGGAAGCCGAATCCGCTCATCCTGCTCCGCCTCGGAGAAGTTCATCACGAACATGAAGAACGTGATGAGCTGGAACGTCATGTCGATCATCGGGGTCATGTCGATCTCGGTCGTCGCCGCCCCCGACGACGCGCTCCTACGAGCCATGCGTCCGCTCCTCGCGTCCCGTCGACGGGCCGACATCGCGCCCCAGCGGCGGGCCGGCCTCGCGCCCCGTCGCCGGGGCAGCCGTGGATCCGCGGCTCGCCTTGGTCGGCATCGACTGGAACCGGGCCATGAGCCGCATCGCCTCCTCGTCGACCTCGGCGTTGAGCTTCTGCAGCCAGTTGCGGAACAGCGCGAAGCAGGCGATGGCCGGGATCGCCAGCCACAGGCCGATGAGCGTGGTGATGAGCGCCTGGGAGATACCGATCGCCAACTCCGAAGGCTTCGGCGAGGTGGCGCTCTTGGCGATCACCATGAAGGCGCTCACCATCCCGTCCACCGTACCCAGCAGGCCGAACATCGGCGCCAGCGCTCCGATGAGCGACACGTAGCTCACTTTGTGGTCGAGTTTCATCGCCTCGTCGGCCTCCGCCTCCTGCATCGCCTCGACGGCGGCCGGGTACCCAGCCTGGAGGTTGCCCATGCCGGCGGCGAGCACGCGGCCGAGCGCCGAGTCGTCGGCCTTCGCCAGTTCGTAGGCCTCCTGATACTGCTTCGCTTCCAGGTGGGCCTCGAAGCCGGCCTTGAGGGCCGGCGGGATGAGCACGGCCCGGCGGATCTGCAGGAAGCACATCACCAGCAGTGCCACCAACGCGAACGACAGGAGGAGGAACACGATCACGTACCGGAGCCCGAGGGCCTTGTAGTAGAAGACGAGCATGCTCTCGCCCTCCTCGGCCGGGGCTTCGTCGGCGGCGACATCGTCCTGGGCGAAGGCCACGGCCGGCTGGAGCGCCGGCACCAGCACGGCGGTGGGCACGGCGAAGCTGGCCACCGCCAGCGCCATCCGCGTCACGACGGCCCACACGACGCAGCCCGTCGCCCGCCGCATCCACTCGTACACGCCGCTGACCATGCTGCACTCCTCGGATGGATCGATTCGGTTGGAGGATCGTATGCCAAACGCCCGCAGCCCGCAAAACCTGCCCGTCGCGGCGATCGGCTCTGTCGCGCTCACGACGACTTCCCGGCCGCCTGCTTCGCCCATCGGCTCCCGGGATAGCTGGCGTCGAGCGTCGCGCGGGCCTCACGGGCGCGCTCCGGATTCCGGGCCCGCTCCCACAGTTCGACGAGGTTCCACAGCGCCTCGGCGTGGGCCTCCGGCGACCCGTTGTAGACCAGATCGACGGTGAGGAACGCGATCAGGGCATCCTGGTCGCGGCCGGCGGACCGGTAGGCCACACCGAGGGTGTCGTAGGCGGCGGCAAGGGCATCGCCCTCCTCCGGATCCGACTGGTCGATGACCGTCGTCACCACGCCGATCGCGTCGTCATGTCGCCCCAGGCCGATCAGGCTCCGGGCCCGTCCCAGGGCCGCCGCCCGCTTCTGGGCGCCGCTCGCCTCGTCGCCGGCATCGACTGCCAGTGCGGCGTCGAACTCGGCGAGGGCCTCCCGGTGTTTCTGCTGGTCGAGGAGCATGCGGGCCTTGGCCGCCGCGGCGCGGACCTTGAAGGCCGGCGGGCCTTTGGCCATCTGGGAATAGGCCGCCAAGGCGTTGTCGGCCCGCCCCGCCCGGGCGAGGAGGTCGCCGAGCAGTTCCTGCACGTCGTAGAGGTGGTGGCTCTCGGGGTGCTTCTGGAGGAAATCGTTGACGAGGCGCCCGGCATCCCGCGGATCGGCGCCCGTGACGAGCGCCACCCTGCCGGCGGCCACCGCCTTCACGTAGTCCATGTCGGCGAGCACCGTCGGCTCGGCGCCGTCAAGTTCGGCCGCCTCGACCTTGGCGATCTCCTCGAGCGCCTCGGCCGCCCGCCCCCGGGAGAGCATCCCGCGGGCGGAACGCAGCGACTGCGGCTCACCGGCAAACTGGACGTCGCGGATCCGGTCCACCGCCACGCGGCGGATCTCACCGGCGCGATCCTCGATCTGCACCTCGTTGGGCGTTACCGCGGTGATCTTGCCGGTGAAGGTGCCGTCGGTGGCCACGACCCGGTCGGTGGACTGCGCCAGCGCGGGCCCGGCGGTCGCGGCGATCAGCAGGGCCACCCCCGACACCACCACGCGGCACGCGCACCGGCCCGCGGCGACACCGGCCGTCCCGGCATGGCGGTTCGAAGCGCTCGGTGCGCGACCGGGAACAGACAGCCTGATCATCCTCCAGCCTCCAGTCCGGCGAGGCCCGGGGGATTCGCCTCGCCCCGTTCCTTCTGGATCTCCTTGAGCAGCTTCTCGAAGCGGGCACGCGACGCATCGCCACCGAGCCCCGGGTAGAGCTTGTAGGTGATGGCGATGTCGTTGACCGCCATGTCGAGGAGCTTGCTCCGCTCCGTGTCGCTACGTCGGGCGCGCGCCAGGCGAATGGCGGCGACGTTGTACCTCGCTTCGAAGAACCGTGCCCGGGCCTCCAGCGCCTTGGCGTCCTCGCTGGCGAACGCCTGGCGCGAGAGCTTGTTGGCGATGCCGCCCCACCCCCAGGCAACGCTCGCCCCGTTGCGGCGGCCGACGATCGATTCGCGAAGAAGGCCGTCGGCGCGGGCCTTGTCCTGGATCTTCTCCCCGGCGGCCTGGAGCAACTCCGCGGCTTGGACCTGCACGTCGAGGGCGTTTTGCCGCTTGGCGTCGGCGAGCACCCAGTCGATGTGCCCCAGCGCCTCGTCCCAGCGGCTCAACTCCTTGGAGACGCTCGCCAAGCGGAGCCGCAGCGAGGGTTCGAAGCTGGCGACCTCGTCACCTCCCCGGGCGAGGAGCGCCTCGTAGGTCTTCGCCGCCTTGTCGAGATACTCCGCCGCCTTGGCCCGACTGGCCCCACTGCCACCCGAACCGAGCGAGAGGTAGGTCGTCGCCACCCACATCTGCGCCGCGGTCTTGGTGTCGCGCCGGGCGACGCCGTCGAGGAACTTCTCGAACCCGGCGAGGATCGCCTGCACACGGGCCTGCGACTCCGCCGATGGCGTGCCCCCGGCGGCCGCGATCTCGCGGAGTTGCCCCTCCAGATCCCGGCCCATGGCAAGGTACATGGCGGTCAGTTTGGCCGACGATTCGGCGCCGGTGCCGGCCAGTTTCTCCAACTGCTCCATCGCCTGCTGGGCCTTCCCGAGAGCCGTCGGATCGGTCGCCGACGCCTGGATGAAATATCGCAGGGCCACGCTCAGGGCGCCCTCCGCCAGCGTGCCCTCGGTGAGCGATTTGGTGTCGGGGTTGGCGGAGGTGACCACCGTCCAGGGACCGTACTGCGGGTGCTCGAGGAGCCGGGCGGCCAGCGGCAGGTCGCCATCCTCGAGGGCGATCTGCACACGGGCCAGGGCGCCGGCCACCGTCGCGGCATCCGGCTTGGCCTCCGCGGGCACGGCGGCGAGCCCGCTGTCGAGGGCCTGCACGGCGGTGGCCCGCCAGCCGGCGGTGCGTTCGGCCGGAGGCTGCCCATCCGTTGGCAGGCGGCGCTGTTCCTGGATCTCCCGCCACAGTCCGCCACCGCCACGGAGGAGCAGTTCGCTGCGCCGCGGCGAGGCCTCGGGCACCCGCGCGACCAACTCCGCCAGCCGGGCCCCGTCGCGGTTCTCGGTCGCCGCTGCGATCGCCACCACACCGGCATCGGCGCTTTCGGCGTCGGCCGGCCAGGTGCGCATGATCCGCTCGGCGACGACGGCGCACTGGCTCCGGGCCGCGGACCGCCACTCCTCGGGGCCCGACCGCGCAAGCTGCTGCCAGCTCGCCATGGCGATCGTCGCCGCCTGGCGCCCACCCTTGGCATTGGGATAGCGCGACGCGAGGAAATCACCCAGCGCCGCCGCCTCGTGGAGCCGCCGCGAATCGTAGAGGAGGAACGTGAGCCAGTAGCGTGCCTGGTTGAGCATCTCCAGATCGTCGGGGCCGGCGCGGGGAATCGCGCGCCGCACCGCTGCCAGCGCCTGCTCGCGCGCGGCACCGACCGCCGCCTGCTCGTCGGTGCCCGGCTGACCGGCGGCCTGGGCCTGCTTGGCCGCCGCCTGCCGGGACTGCATCTCCGCCAGCGCCACCCGCGCCGCGTCGATCGCCCCGGCGAAGGACGCGGCGCCGTCGGCATCCTCGGGGAGGGCGCGGCCGAGCCGTTCGAGGAGGCTGCGTGCCTCGCGGGCGTAGTCCTTGTTGACCTTGGCCACTTCCTGGGCGAGTTTCCGCGCGTCGCGCAACCACGGGGTGCGCTTGGCTTTCTCCGCCTCGGGAAGGGCGAGGGCCCGCTGTTCGAGCAGGGCTGCCGCCCGGTACTTCATCGCCAACCAATCGGCGTCGAGCCGATCGGCCGGCTGCGCGGCCAGCGCCAGACGCTGCAGACGCTCGTCGAAGGCCTCGTAGTTCTTCTCGTCGAGCCAGCACTCCAGCGACGTACCGATCGCCTTGGCCCGGAGGCCGGGCACGATGCCGCTGTCCCCCTCCAGGCCACGGATGTCGGCCAGGGCGGCGAGGGCCTTGTCCAAGCCCTTCTTTCGCTCGTCGGCGTTGGACTCCGCCAGGGCGATGGTCGCGTAGCTGCGCCCCTCGTAGAAACGGGCGAACAGGCCAGCACCGCGACTGCGGTACTTCTCCGCCAACTCCCGGTAGCGGTCGGCGGCGGCGTTCACCGCCACCCGCCACTCCGGCGAAGACGGTTGGAGGGCCTTCGATTTCTCGAAGTAGGCCCCCGCCGCCAACAGCCTGGTGGAGAGCAGTTGGCCCCGGAGATCATCCTGCCGTTGCTCGAGTTGCTCCAGGAGCTTGGTGTCGGCCGCACCGCGCCGCGGAGGACGTTTCGGCTTTCCCTCGCCCGCATCCTTGCCCTCCCCGCCCGACAGTTCCGCCAGCCGGGCGTCGACCTGCCGCAGTTCCTTGAGCACGGCGTCCTCGGCGCTGGTCACCGCGGTGATCTCTTCGTCGGGCTTCCGCTTCGTCCCTTCGATCACCTTGATGGCGGCGTCGAAGAATCCCAGGGCCTCGGGAAGCAGCCGGGCCGGATCCTCGCCGGGGCGCTTGGATTGTTCCACCTTCGCCCGGCCGCGCTCGATGAGGAGGTTGCCGTTCTGCAAGTAGGCCGTGATCGCCAGGTCGCCTTCGGGTGCGGTGGCGAGGAAGCGACCGATCTCGGCCGTCGCCTGGTCGAGGAGCGCCGTCCGTTTCGCCGCCGCTGCCTCCCCCCGGCTGAGCGCCACGAGCGCCTCGGCCCGCCGGAAGGCGACCTCGCGCTTCAGGTCGGCCGGGGCCGCCGCATCGGCCTCGACCCGGTCGAGCACCCAGAGCACGACGTCCGGGAGGCGCCGTTCCTCGAGCGCCGCGAGCAGCCGGCGCGTGGTGACGGTCGCGGTGGAGGGCTCTTCGGCGGCCACGGCGGGCGTCGCGCGCCCCGGGATCAGGAGGGCCGACCACGCGAAGACCAGCGCGGCGTGCCCGATCCACAACCGGGTACGGCGCTCCCGGGAAACGACGGCTGCTTCAAGCATGTCGGATCGCCGCTCGTGGGTTGACCACCGCACCCGCAAAACGCCCCTGGACACCAATTGTGGGGACCGGGGCGGTGAGCGTCAAACGCGAGCCGGCGATCCGCGACTCCACATTCACCGCCGAGCCGCCCCTCTTCCGCAAGGCACACAGCCCACCGGCCGGCGACACCAGCATGCCGGCCACCATCACCCCGTGCGCGGACGTCGGCTGCCGCCCGCACCGGCGAGCCACGCGGGGAGCTGCCCGGCAGGGGGCAGGGTGACGACCTGTGCCGACCGGACACCGGGGCACTGGAGCACCGCCTCGAGCGCCCGGGGCGAGGGGGCGCCGTCGAGGTTGAGCACGCCGATCGCGTCGCCGCCCGGGGCCGTCCGGCCCACTGTCATCTGGGCGATGTTGACTCCCAGCTCCCCGAAGATCGTCCCCACCCGGCCGATGATCCCCGGCACGTCATCGTGGGTGAACACGAGGAGGATGCCGTCGAGATAGGCCTCGAGCCGGTGGCCCTGGAGCTGGACCAGACGGGGCATCGAGTGGCCGAACAGGGTCCCGGCGGCACGGTGGACACGGTTCCCGGAAACGATGTCGACCGCCACCACCGAACTGAACGCCCCGGGGTCGGTGCGGCTCTGCTCCACCAGGTCGATGCCGCGCTCGCGGAGAAGCATCTCCGCGTTGACGATGTTGACGTCCTCGATCGCCGACTCGAGGAGGCCGGCGGCGAAGGCCGCGGTGACGAGACGCGTGGGCCGCGACGCCACCTCGCCGCGGTAGGCGATGGAGCAGGAGCGGGGGGCGGTGCCGTCGAGTTGGGCCAGCAGAAGCCCGAGCCGCCAGGCCAGATCGACGAAGCCGCGGACGCTTTCCAGCTGCGCCGGATCGATGGCAGCGGCGTTGACGGAGTGGCGGATGGCGCCGCTGGAGAGGTAGTCGACGAGCAGGCCCACCCCCTCGACCGCCACCTGCGACTGGGCTTCTTCGGTGCTCGCGCCGAGGTGCGGCGTGACGAGCACGCCCGGCATGCCGAACAGCGGGCTGTCGGTGCACGGCTCCTGCTCGAACACGTCGAGGGCCACGCCGCCGATGATCCCTTCCTCGAGCCCCTTCACCAGGGCCGCCTCGTCGTAGATACCCCCGCGGGCACAATTCACCAGCCGCACGCCCTTCTTGAGGAGCGGCAGTTCGGCCATGCCCACCAGATGCCGCGTCTCGTCGGTGAGGGGAGTGTGGACGGTGAGGTAATCGACGCGGGGAAGCATGCCGCGGACCGTGTCCACCAGTTCGATGCCCAGTTCCGCCGCCCGCTCGGGGGTGAGGAACGGATCGTAGCCCAGCACCTTCATGTCGAACGCGGCGGCCCGCCTCGCCACCGTCTGACCGATCCGGCCGAGCCCCACGATGCCGAGGGTCTTGCCGGCCAGTTGCACCCCCATGAAGCGATTGCGATCCCACTTGTGGCCGCGCAGGCTGGCGTCGGCAGCGGCGATGTTGCGCGACAACCCGAGGATCAGGGCGAAGGCATGTTCGGCCGTGCTGACCGTGTTGCCCGCGGGGGTGTTCATGACGACGATCCCCTGCCGGGTCGCCGCCTCCTTGTCGATGTTGTCGGTGCCCACGCCCGCGCGGACGATCGCCCGGAGCCGCTGGTTCCCCGCCAGGGCGGCCGCCGTGATCTTCACTCCGCTGCGGCAGATGGCGCCGTCGTGCGCCGCCAGCGCCGCGCGGAGGGCATCGCCCGACAGCCCGGTGCGCACCTCGTAGGTGATCCCCGCCGACGCGGCCGCGTCGAGAAGGGCGATCCCGTCGGGGCTCAGCGTGTCGAGCACGATGATGGAGGGCATGGTTGCTCTCTGGGGTGATCCGTCAACGCGACCGCGAAGGGCCGAACCGGACCGGGACGTCAGCCGCTGCGAGCCGCCGCCCCGGCGGTCGGGTGCTGTGCGGTCTGTCCGCCGTGCGCCGCGGGGTGTCCGTGCGCCGCCTGGAACTCGAGCATGTGGTCCCGCAAGGCGACCACGGCTGGCAAGGGCATGGCGTTATAGATGCTCGCGCGGATCCCGCCGACCGACCGGTGCCCCTTGAGTTCGACCAACCCGCGCCGGGCCGCGCCGGCGACGAAGGCCTTCTCCAGATCCTCGGTGGGGAGACGGAACGTGACGTTCATCATCGAGCGGCACTCGGGATGGGCATGGCCGGCATAGAAACCCGCGGAGCCATCGAGCACGTCGTAGAGCAGTTTCGCCTTGGCGGCGTTGTGCCGGGCCATCCCTTCCAGCCCACCCATCGCGTCACGCACCCAGCGACACACCTTCCCGAGGACGTAGATGGCGAACACCGGCGGTGTGTTGGCCCGCGACCCGCCCGTGACATGCGTCCGGTAGTCGAGCATCGCCGGGAGGCCATCGGGGGAGCGCCCGAGCAGATCGCGGCGGATGATCACCACGGTCACTCCGGCGATGCCGGCGTTCTTCTGGGCACAGGCGTAGAGGATGCCGTAGCGCGACACGTCGAGTGGCCGGGAGAGGAAGTCGCTCGAGGCGTCGCACACCAGCGGAGCCGACCCGACCGCCGGTTCGGCTGGCCACTGCACCCCTTGGATGGTCTCATTGCTGGTCATGTAGACGTACGCTGGATCGGTCGAGAGGTGGATCTCACCACGTGCTGGCAGGCGGTCATGACCGGTGGCGGCGCCGTCCCACGCGACGTGCACGGCCCCCTCCTTGCGGGCCTCCTTGATGGCGGTCGCCCCCCAGGTGCCGGTGATCAGGTAATCGGCGGTCCGCCCGGTGCCGCGGAGCAGGTTCATCGGCACCATCGAGAATTGCAGGCTCGCCCCACCCTGGAGGAACAGCACGTCGTGACTGTCGCCGACGCCGAGCAGCCCGCGCAGATCAGCGACCGTCTCCTCGAGGATCCGATCGAATGCCAGGCTGCGGTGACTGATCTCCAGGATCGAACTGCCCACCCCGGGGAGGGCGAGCAGGTCGGCCTGGATGTCCGCGAGCACCTCCACGGGCAGCACGGCCGGACCGGACGAAAAGTTGGCGAGCCGGTCGGCTTCAGGCGTCCGCTGGGGTTCGGTCACAACCAGGCTCCGGGCGTGGGAATCGGACGGGGAAATGGCTCACGGGGACCGATCGCCAGGACGGCGTGCCGGCAGCGGCAACCAAGCCGCTCCGGAATCCCGGCCCTTGCCTGGCGCGGTGTGGGGATCCTCACGTCGCGCGGCGGCGGCCCGCCCGCGGGCAAGCCGGCAGAATAGGAACAGCCGGCAAACCGGTCAACGGGCCATGGGTGGCCCTGCCGGCACGTCAGCCGGCGGCGCGACGATCGGCGGCACGCTCGGCACGATCATCGGCGTTGCGGCAGGCCCGGGGCCCCAGCCGTTCGGCGCGGGAAAACCGCCGGGCGGAGGCAGGGCCGCCACCCGGCTGACGGGGGCCTGCGCGGCACCGAGCGATGCCACTCGCGATGCCACGACGGGTTGGCTGCCACCGGCAGCCAACGCCCGTGAGTAGTTGGCCAGCGCCAGTGTGGTGTCGCCGGTCGCCTCCCGCAGTTGCCCCAGGGCCACCAGGGCGCGGGGATTACCGGGGGAGATCGCCAGGGCATCGATGAGATGCGTTTCCGCCTCGCGGAGATCGCCATGCTCTTGGCAGAGGCGCGCCAGCTCGATCTGCGGATCGGGATCACCCGGACGGCGCCGCGACCAGCCGTCGAGGATCGCCACGGCGTCGCCACCCCGTCCGGTTTCCACCATCAGCACCGCAAGGCCGCGGTTGCAGGCCGGATGGTCGGGATTCCGCGACAAGCAGAGGTGGTAGTACTGTTCAGCGGTCCGCATGTCGTCGGGCCGACCGAAGAGTTTGGCCTGCTGGTGATAGGTGGCCCCGAGGTTGTAGAAGCAGTCGGGGCTCCCCGGCTGCTGCTGGAGGGCCTGCTGGAAATGGTTGACGGCCCCCAGGTAGTTGCCCTGCTGGTAGAGCCGCACCCCCTCGGCATTGTCGTTGCGGACGAGTCCACCGCAGCCGGCGGCGCTGGCCGAAAGGACCAGGCCCACCCAGCCGTAGCGGCCCCTTCGATCAGCAGGTTTCGGCATGGGGTGGTGAACGACGGTCGGAGGACGGGGTGGCGGGCGGCGGGGACCGGCCCCGGGCGCTGGGACACTACCGGCCGGGGCCGACCACGGGCAACGCCAGTCGCCCCGGAGCGCCCCCGCCCCACCGGCCGGCCGGCAGCCGCAGGCCCACCGCTGCCGGGTGTCAGCCTGTGGTCCCGCGCACATACCCCAGGCTGCGGATCACCTCGAGGATCTCGCTGCAGGTGGGGAACATCCGGCCGCTGCTCCGCTTGTAGCGGTCGAGAGCCTGCATGAACTCGAGTTCGTCCGCGCCATACTCGCGCTCGCACGTGGTCGGATCGATGAGACGGCGGCGCGACGCCGGAGCCTTCCGCGTGGGGCGTGAGGCGGAAGCAGTGGGGCGGAAACGGGTGGCGGCGGTGACCATCGGATGATTCCCTCGGGGCCCCCGGCGACCAGACCGATCGAACCGGATCGGCGGGCGGGGGAAGATCTACCGGAATCATGCACCACAAAAGGTGCGCAAGACGCACCGCTTGGAGAAAAGGCCCGGTAGTAGCGCTCTTTTCGGACGTGCCGGTTGCACACCCCACAGCGCGGCAACGGGTACCGACGGCGGCCGCACTGCCGGCGCCGAAACGATCCGGGGCGGTGGGCAGGCACCGGGCGTAGCTGCCGGCGACCAGTCGGCCCAGCCGGGATCGAACGAAGACTGGGCAATGCCGGGGAACCGCTCAGCGATTGCTGAAAAACTTCTTCAGGGCCTCGGCGGCAGCGTCGCGGGAGTTCTCCGCCGACTTGCGGGCGTTGGTGGGGAGTCCGCCGGGCTTGCCCTTGCTGTCGCGAAGCGCGTCGATCCCCACCGTCGAACCGATCCGCGACGCATCGGCCGCCCCGGTTCCGGCGGCAACCCCGGCCACCGCGCCAGCCCCACCGACCCCGGAACCTTCCGCGACGGTACCGCTCGACGATCCGATCCCGGTCGAATCGGCCTGCGTCGCGCCGGCGGATTTCGCCGCCTTGGAGCCACTGATGCCTGACACCATCGAACCGGTGCCGTCGGTGAGCGGGGCTTGGTGGATGCTGCTGGCACCGGCATCCGCGGGAGCCTCGGCGGAGAGGGACCGGGTGGTGTCGTACATGCCGGCCGGTGATTCATCCGCCATCAGCCACTTTGACACATCCTGATCGCTCCCGGTGGCCGCAGCGGGTTCGGTGCACGACACGCGCACTTCGAGCACACCGACGCGCACCAGATCACCCGACGCCACCTTCACCTTGCCGGTGATCCGTTCACCATTGACGAAAGTCCCATTCCGGCTGCCGAGGTCCTCGACCCACACGTCTGCCGGCCCGACATGCACGGCACAGTGGCGCCGGCTCACGTCCTCGCTCAGCGGCCGGACGTCGCACTCCTCCGCCCGGCCGATGAGCAGGGTGTTGCGCTTGATGAGGATGGCACGGCCCGCACTTTTTCCAGTGGCCACGATCAGTTTTGTGATCATGCATGCCCCTCGCAACAGCGGTCGCCTCTGCGCCCGGACCGACCAGGCCGCAGACCCTACGAACGCACAGACCCCACCCAACCACCGACGACCATCCTCGGACAACGATCCTCGGCCAATCAAATCAGCGTCCGACCACGGGCGCCCCGAGCCACGGCCCCATTTCGATCATCGCCGCATTTCCGTGATGCGAGGTCGATCTGTCCAGCAGTGCCTCCAAAGCGCCCGCTGATATCGTCTCTCACCCGATGCAGTCGTCCGAATACGAGCCCGGTCCGATGGACCCTGGACACGACCTTCCGGATCATACCAACCGGCGATCGGAAGGCACTAGTCGGGGCGCGGTGGCAAACAGGGCCGCGACGGACACCCACGCCCGCTGAGGGGGGTGGGGACCCCTGTGGGCTCGCCCGGAAGAAGTGCAATCCCCTACCAATTTGACCAAAACCGAACGATCGGGGCCGCGCCACGGTCTCCCGGTCACGCGCCGGTCGACTCGGCCGGCGGCACGCCAGACCAAGTTCTCCCGGCCCGGAAAGGCCGCCGAGGCTGGTGATTGAAGGGCACCCGACCGCCGCGAGACCGGGTCAGCGGCGGTGGGTCCAGGCCGCGTCGCCGTAGCGCGCGGCGAGGTCTGCGATCGCGGCCCGATCGGCATCCCAGGTGCATCCCGGTTGCAACGCTGGCAGGAGGCCAGCGGCCGCCGCGATCTCCGCCAGCCAGGCGTCGCGGACCCCGATGGGGTCGAGCCGCACCCCCGCGGTGGCCGCCACGTCGGCCAGGCCGAGCCGCGCGTGGGGCCCGCCGGCGGCATCGTTCCGCGACCAGAGGAGGGACCCGTGCTGGACCACTGCGGCATGATGGCGCCGCTGGGCACTTCCCAGGATCTTGGGCCACCGGCCCGTTGGCGCGGGGAGCACGACATCCCCGGTCGCGCGCCGGTCAAAACAGAGGAACGCCTCCGTCGCTGCGGCGGCCGCGCCGGGGTCGCCCACCGCAGGATGAAGGGCGGCCCGCAGGCCCGCGGCGGCGAGGACGCCGACCAGCGCCCGGTGCACCTCGTCGTAGAGTCGCTGCGCCTCGCCTCCCCAGGGATGACTCCGCGGCACGGCCACCGTGCACGTCAGGTCGGTGCCATGGAGGATCGCCCCGCCGCCGCTGGCCCGACGCACGAGCGGCAGCGCCGCCAACCCATCGGCAGGCACCGCGGCGGCGGCCTGGAACGCCCCCAGGGAGAGCGTCGCCCTCGACCAGGTCGAAAACCGCGCAACCGGCACCCCCGCGCTCACCGCGACCCCAGCCAGCCACTCGTCGGCCGCCATGTTGACGCTGCCAATGGCCGGGTCGTCGATCCAGTAGCGCAGGGGCGTGGTGGCCGCGGCACCGCGCGGTTCCGCAGAGGCCGCCCCGGCGTCACGGTCAGGCGCGAGCGACGCGGTCATGGGTGCGGACAATGATGGACCGGGGGCGGGGCATCGCCACGGCGTCGGTCCGGACCGCCGATCACCGGACCGCGGATCAATGGACCGCGGATCACCGGACCGCGGATCAATGGGGCGACGAGGCGACGAGTGCCTCGTAGGCAGCCTGGTCGAGGAGGCCGTCGAGGGCTGCGGGATCGTCGGGGCGGATGCGGACGATCCAGCCCTCGCCGTAGGGGTCGTTGCCGAGCGTTTCGAGCCGCTCCGGCAACGTGGCATTGACCGCCACCACGTCACCCGAAACCGGGGCATAGAGATCGCTCACCGCCTTGACGCTCTCGATCTCGCCGAACGACTGCCCCGCCACGACACGGCTGCCCACCTTCGGCAACTGCATGAACACCAGATCGGTGAGCGCCTCGACCGCATAGGCCGAGATCCCCACCGTGGCGGTGCCGTCGGCCTCGGGGCGGATCCATTCGTGGGACTTGGCGAACCTCATGGCTGCGGACATGTCGGTGCACACTCCGGTGTCGTGGCGGGCGCTGCTGCCGCCCACAGGATAGCAGGCCGCAGCCGCGGCGCGGTCATCTCAGGCTGCCGGCTTCGGCCGCCGGTAGAAGGGGAGGGGCACCACCTCGCCAGGCTGCGGACTGTCGCGCACGATCACCTCCACCGGCGTGCCCGTGGCCGCCACGCGCCGATCGACCAGTGCCATGGCGACGGCGCGGCCGAGGGTGGGAATGAAGCTCCCGCTGGTCACGCGCCCACACTCCGCGCCGGCCACCACCACGGGGCTCCCCTCGCGGGCGGCACGGCGGCCGGCGAACCCGATACCGACGCGCACCCGCCCGGTGGCCTGCGCGGCCTGCGCGCGAAACGTCTCGGCGCCCGGGAACCGCCGACCTTCGAGATCGACCGCCAGCCCCAGGCCGATCGCGAACGGGTCGCTGTCCTCGACCAGCTCGTGTCCATAGAGGGGCATGCCCGCCTCGAGGCGCAGCGTGTCGCGGGCCCCGAGGCCGCAGGGGAGGATGCCGTGGGGCGCGCCGGCGGCGAGGATCGCCTCCCACACCGCGGTGGCCCGCTCGGCCGGGACGACGATCTCGTAACCGTCCTCCCCCGTGTAACCGGTACGGCTGATCACCGCCGGCACGCCGGCGATGGTCGCCGTCGCCGACGCATAGTTGGCCAGTGCCGCCAGCCGCGGGCCATCCCCCGCCGCCAAGCCGGTGACGATCGCCACCGCCGCCGGGCCCTGGACGGCGAGCATCGCGGTTCCGACCGTGCGGTCGAGCAGCTCGACGCCGGAGCCCGGCAGCCGCGAGCGCAACCAGGCCACCACGCGCTCCCGGTTGCCGGCATTCACGACCAACCCTGACGGGCCATCGCCGCCGTCGAGTTCGGCATCCGCCGGCACGACGGGCGCATTGGCCACGAGGGCATCGTCGAGGATCCGCACCGCACCGGCGGCGTCCTCGGACGCGATGAGGGTGTAGCGGACGCGCCCCCGGGGCATGCCGGCCACTCGCCTGGTCATGAGCCCTTCCAACCAGGCCGCGGCGCCGGCACCGGCGACGGTGAGCCGCCCCATGTGCGACACGTCGAACAGCCCCGCCGCGCGACGGACGGCGCAGTGCTCGTCGACGATCGAGCTGTACTGCACGGGCATCGACCAACCGGCGAAGTCGACGAGGCGACCGCCGTGACCCAGATGCCAATCGAACAACGCCGTCCGCAGGGGTTCGGGGGACACGTGAGGGCCTTTTCGGGGAACGGGGCCATACCCGCCGGTCGGGGTGCCGCGATTGTAGGAACCGCGCCGGCGGTCGCCAGCCGGTGTCACCGGTCGCCAGCGGCAGCACCGCGCTCAGTCGCGCGCGCCGCGGCGCGACCGCCCTTCTCGCCGGCCCTTGCCCCGCGCGATCGGACCACCCCGCGTCGCGGGCCGCTGCCCCGTGCCCCGGCGCCCCCGCGGTGCTGGCGCCGCATGGCGGACGCCCGCGTGCCGGTACTCCAATTCCCGGCGGTCGAGATCGACCCGGGCCACCACCACGCGGACGCGGTCCCCGAGGCGGAACGTGTTGCCCGGCCGCCGGCCGGCGAGGGTGTGGGCGGCGCGATCATGGCGGTACACGTCCTCCGGCAGCGACTCCTTGGGTAGCACCCCCTCGGCCGGGAGGGCGAGACCCTGGACGAACAGGCCGAAAGCCTCCACGCCCGTGACCACCGCGTCGAATTCCGTGCCGATCCGACCCGCCATCGCCGCCAGCAGCTTGAGCTTCACCAGTTCCCGTTCGGCCGCCTCCGCGCGGCGCTCGAGCTGCGAACACTCCTCGCCCAGGAGCGACAGGCCGTCGACCGGCGTCCGCCGCCCCCGGTCGAGCCTGTCGAGGGCGCGGTGCACCTGGAGGTCGGGGTAGCGGCGGATCGGCGACGTGAAATGGCAGTAGCAGTCGCTGGCCAGGGCGAAGTGCCCGTCTGCCTGTGGTCCGTAGACCGCGCGCGACAGGCTGCGGAGCACGGCGTAGTGCACCGCGTGCTCCTCCGGCCGGCCCCGCGCCAGGCCGAGGAGCCGCTGCAACTCGAAGCGGCTCTCCAGGGTGTCGACCTCGAACCCGAGCTCCGAGACGAACTCGGTGAGTTGGCGGAGCTTCCGCAGGTCGGGAGCGGGATGGATGCGGCGCAGGAAGCCGCACTGGGCGCCATGGAGCCGGGTGGCCACCGCCTCGTTGGCGGCGAGCATGAACTCCTCGATGATCCGGTGGCTCTCGGTGTGCTCGACGACGTGTGCGCCCGTCACCCGGCCGTCGCGGTCGAGGTCGATCTTCACCTCGGGCATGACCAGCTCCAGCGCCCCGCGCGCCGTGCGCCGGGCGAGGAGGATCCGCGCCAGGTCGCGCATCCGGCCGAGCAGGGCCCGGACCTCGGGCGCCATCTCCACGCGCGGCGTGGCCGGGTCGGCGAGGAACAGGTCGACCTCCTCGTAGGTGAAGCGGCGCCGGCTGCGGACCGCCGACCGTTCGACGGCGCTGTGCACGGGCACGCCGTCGGCGGTGAACTCGATCCAGCAGGTGCGGGTGAAGCGCAGGCGATCGGGCTGGAGGCTGGCGAGGTTGTTGCTCACCAGTTCCGGGAGCATGGGGATGACGCGGTCGGGCAGGTAGACGCTCGTGCCCCGCTGGCGGGCCTCCTGGTCGAGGGCCGATCCCTCCGGCACGAAGTGGGCGACGTCGGCGATGTGGACCCCGAGGAGCCAGTGCCCGCGCTCGATCCGTTCGAGCGAAATGGCGTCGTCGAAGTCGCGGGCATCGACGGGATCAATCGTCACTGTGACGGTGCCGGCGAGGTCGCGGCGGTCGGCGGGGACGGTATCCTCCCAGGCCTCGGCGGCCGCGCGGGCCACGGCCAGCGCGCCTTCGGGGAACGGGCCCGGCAGGCCGAACTCGTGGATCACCGTGAGCGTGTCGATGCCGGGCATTCCCGCCGGCCCGAGGACCTCCACCACGACCCCCTCGCCGTCCCGGATCGGGCTCGGGAAGCGGACCATGTCGATGACCACCTTGTCGTCGACGCGCACCCCCTTGGCACCGGGGTCACCCACCGACACCGGCCGCGCGAACGACGTGCCGTCGATCCGCACCCAGCCCCCGCCGGCCGCCTCGAAATAGCTCCCCACGAAGCGTGTCGTGCGCCGGCGGACGACGGACACGATCTCGCCGGAGGGACCGGGCCGCCGGGCGTCGCGCACCGCCGAGAGGCGGACGCGCACCGTGTCGCCGGTGGCGGCATCCCGGGTCGCCGCCGCCGGCACGTGGATGTCGGCCGGACGGACGCCCGGATCGGTGGCCGTCGGGCGGACGAACCCATGGCCGGCGAGCGCCCGGCGGAAGGTCCCCTCAACCTCGGCGGGGGGCCGGGAGCCCGAGCGTGGTTGTTTTCCCGGCCGCGCCATGGGTTCCTCCGCGGACTGCCGGGAGCGCGGCTCCCGTGAACATCGTCGGTTTTCATCGGGACAAAGGTCCCGGAGGGGCTTTGTCCACGCGCTGCTCACCGCGGCCCCTGAAGAACTTGCGGCCGAGCTGCTGATGGTACTGCGTCCACCCGCCGTCGAGGGCCGCCTCGCTGTCGAGCAACTGGACGATCCCGGCCAGCCGGGCGTCGAGCGCGTCGAGCTGGTGGAGGAGCACCGCCTCCAGGGTCATCGGCAAGCGCGGGGCCCCGTACTCGTACTCACCGTGATGGCTGACGATCATGTGTTTGAGCCGGAGCGCCGTGGCGGGATCGAACTCCGCACCGCTGCGCTCCTGCAGCGCCTGGATCTTCTCCTCGAGGATTTCCAGCCCGAGCACGACGTGGCCGAGGAGCTGGCCGGCGTCGGTGTAGGAGAACCCGCGCTCGCTCTCCAGTTCGACCGTCTTGCCGATGTCGTGGAGGAAGGCTCCGACGAGGAGCAGGTCGCGGTCGACGGCGGGGTAGAGCGGGGCGACGCGGTCGACGAGGCGCAGGAGCGTGACCACGTGGACCAAGAGCCCGCCGACGTGGGCATGGTGCTGCTTCACCCCCGCCGGGCTGCGAAGGAAGGCGGTCATCAGGTGGCCATCGGCACGGACCTCGGCGACGAGGTCGGCCAGTGCCCCCGGGGCGACCGTGGCCAAGAGCGCCGCCAGCTCGTCGTCGAGCCGGGCGATGTCGGCGGGACCGAGGACGAGGAACTCCGACTCGTCCACCGAGCGCGGATCGACCCGGGCGATGGACGTGAGGATCAGTTGCAGGGCGCCGGAGTAGAGCTGCGTGGTGCCCTCCACACGGACGTAGTCGCCGTCTTCGAAGGCGTCGTAGTCGGCTGCCGACGCGTTCCACAGGCGGCCGGTGATCGAGCCACTGCGGTCGGCCAGTTCCACCTGGAGGAACAATTGCCCGTTGCGGTTGGGGCGGAGCTGCTTGTGGGTGGCGCGGAACACCTGCTCCACGCTTCCCTGCGGCGGCAGTTCGCTCACCCGCCGCCGCCGGGGTCCGGGCCGTCGCGCACCCCCCCGACCATCGCCGGGCGCGGGCCGGGGCTCGGCATCATGGCCCGGCCGCGATTCTCCCTGACCCGTGGCCATGCCCGCTCCCGTGTCAACGACCCGCCCCTGCCGAAGCGCCCGCCGGCGGGGTTTCGCGCGAGGGCCCGACGTGCACGACCGCGTCTGGGCCCCACTGCGATCTCCCGATCGTATGCCGCAGGCGGCGCCTCCCACAACCACGGCCGCACCTCCGGGCCGGCGCCGCGCAGCGGCAACGCTACAATCCCGCTCCCTCCGCAGCCCGGCGCGCGGCGGGCGCAAACCCGGCAGGAACCCAACATGCCCGAGCATGCCATCAGCCCGACGCGGCGTGAGGACTATCCCGAGTGGTACCAGCAGGTGGTCCGGGCGGCCGACCTCGCCGAGCAGTCGCCGGTCCGCGGCTGCATGGTGATCAAGCCGCACGGCTACGCCATCTGGGAGCGGATGCAGGGCATCCTCGACCGGGCCTTCAAGGCGACCGGCCACCAGAACGCCTACTTCCCCCTCTTCATCCCGGTGAGCTACCTGGAGCAGGAGGCGAAGCACGTCGAGGGCTTCGCCAAGGAGTGCGCCGTCGTCACGCACCACCGCCTCGAACTGGCGCCCGACGGCCGGCTGGTGCCGGCGGGCAAGCTCGAGGAACCGCTCGTCGTCCGCCCCACCAGTGAGACGATCATCGGGGCGATGTACGCCAAGTGGATCCAGTCGTGGCGCGACCTGCCGGTGCTCATCAACCAGTGGGCCAACGTCGTGCGCTGGGAGATGCGGCCGCGACTGTTCCTCCGCACCGCCGAGTTCCTCTGGCAGGAGGGGCACACCGCCCACGCCACGGCCGCCGAGGCGGTGGAGGAGACGCTGCGGATCCTCGACATTTATGCGGCCTTCGCCGAAGAGCATCTGGCGATGCCGGTCGTCAAGGGCCCCAAGCCCTCCGCCGAACGGTTTCCTGGCGCCGTCGACACCTACTCGATCGAGGCGATGATGCAGGACGGCCGGGCCCTGCAGGCGGGCACGTCGCATTTCCTCGGCCAGAACTTCGCCCGCGCCCAGGGGATCAAGTTCGCCGACACCACCGGCGCCGAGGCGTTTTGCTGGACGACCTCCTGGGGGGTGTCGACCCGGCTCATCGGCGCACTGGTGATGACCCATTCCGACGACGACGGTCTCGTGCTCCCCCCGCGCATCGCCCCCACGCAGATCGTCATCCTCCCGATCCACCGCACGCCCGAGGAGCGTGCGCAGGTGCTGGCGGCCAGCCGGCAGCTCGAGGCCCGGCTCCATGCCGAGCGCTCGGCCGACGAACAGCTCCGGGTGCGGATCGACACCCGCGACATGCGCGGCGGTGACAAGGTGTGGCAGCACGTCAAACAGGGCGTGCCGCTGCGGGTGGAGATCGGTCCGCGCGACCTCGCCGCCGGGGTGGTGAGCGTGTGCCGGCGTGACCGACCGCCGAAGGAACGCGTCAGCCTGCCCCTCGACGGCTTCGCGGCCCAGGCACCGGCCCTCCTCGCGGAGATCCAGCAGGGGCTCTTCGAGCGGGCCGCCGCCTTCCGCGCCGCGCGGACCGTCACGGTCGACAGCCAGGCCGACCTCGTCGCCCGGTTCCGGGAGGACGGTGCTGCCGAGGCGGGGCAGGGGGGATTCGTGCGGGCCCACGTCGCCGACGACCCGGCGGTGGCGGCGGTCTGCGATCCGCTCAAGGTCACCGTGCGCTGCATCCCGATGGACGGCGACGACGAACCGGGGCGATGCATCATCACCGGCCAGCCGGTCGCACGCCGCAGCATCCTCGCCCGGGCCTATTGATCGGCCGTTCGGCCGGGCGGTTCTGCAGGGGGGGCGGATCCCCGCCGGCTGCTACACTGTGGTGTCCGCTTGAAGCGTGGCGGGTGCGGTGGCCTGCCGGTGGGGTCGGGCAGGGTGCGCCGCGGGACCGGGAAGACGCGACCTGTGACAGGGCTTTCCATGGCACTGCGGAATCCTTCCGCCCTGGCCGTCGCGGCCGTGGCGCTCGTCACCGGGGCTTCGGTGGGCAGTGGAACGGCGGCTCTCGTGGCGCTGACGCGCCCCTGGCGGGTGGGTGAGTTCGACCCCCAGGCCGAGAAAGCCAGGGTCGTGGAGTCAAGCGCGAAGGTCGAGGTCGAGGCCACGACCCACCAGTTCGGGTCGCTTCCACTGGGCAACGACGGCCAGCACACCTTCGTGATCCGCAACGTCGGCACCGCCCCCCTGACCCTCACCAAGGGAGCGACGTCCTGCTCGTGCACCGTGGCCGATTTCGACTCGCGACACGGTGGGGACGACGCTGCCGAGAAGGCGATCCCGGCGGGCGGCCAGGCGGAGGTGCGGCTGAAGTGGCGTGGCAAGACCGACGGGCCATTCCGGCAGCAGGCCACGGTGCTCACCAACGACCCGGGCCGCCCCGAGATCGTGTTCGTGATCGAGGGGCAGGTGGTCCCGGCGTGGCGGGCCGTGCCCCCCACGATCGTCATCACGCGGGTCACGGCCGGCACCGGCGAGCGGGCGACCGCCGATCTGTTCACGTTCGGCGACACTCCCCCCACGGTCACGTCGACGGGTCTGCTCAACGCCCAGACGGAGCGTTTTTTCCGCCTCTCGACCGAGCCGCTTCCCCCGGAAGCACTGGCGGCGGAGAAGGGGGCGACCGGCGGCGTGCGGTTGGTGGTGGACGTGCTGCCGGAGGCGGAAATTGGCAATCTCAAGCAGACTGCCCGGGTCGTGCTCCAGACCAACGAGGAGCTCGCTGCCGAGGTCCCGATCACGGCCTCGGTCGCCGGCGCCCTGGCGCTCGCCGGCACGGCCTGGGACTCCGACCGCCAGGCGCTTCTCTTGGGGATGGTGCCGGGGAAGACCGGGGGCCGGTGGGACCTGTTCCTGGCGGCACGGGGCCCGCACCGGGAGGCGGTGCGCCCCACCGTCCGCGAGGTGGTGCCGGAGTCGCTGCAGGTCACCGTGGGAGAACCGGCGCCGCTGGGCAACGGCAACGTGATGCGCGTCCCGATCAGCGTGGTGCTCCCGGCCGGAAGCGCCCCTGCGGTGCACAATTGCACCAAGCAGGCCCCTGGGGGACGGATCGTACTCGACACCGGGCATCCCGACTCCCCGACGTTGTCGATCAAGGTCTGCGTGACCATCACCCCTTGACCGTGTCCCCTCGCGAAACACCGCGGCCGGGACGGATCCCGACCCTGGTACCCGCCCCGGAGAACGCCCCCGATGCCACGTATCCGGACCCGTTCGTCGCCGTCGGTCGTGCTGCTGGGTGGCCTCGCCATCACGCTGGCCTTGCGGTCGGCCGGCCAGGGGTTCGCACAGGAGCCCGCGGCCCCGGCCGTTCCCTCTGCCACGACCGGGCCTGTTGCTCCCCCCGACCGTGGGCTGGGCGTGGGGGCGGAGGTGGTGGAGGAGTTCGGCCGCCGCAACGGCCGGGTGTTCGTCGGCTGGCCGGCACCGCGCGCGGTCCTCGTGCTGACCGGTGAACTCGACGGCTACATCGAACCCTGCGGCTGCACCGGCAAGGAGAATCAGAAGGGGGGCCTGAGCCGCCGCCAGAACTTCCTCCGGGCTCTGGAGAAGGCCGGCTGGCCCACGGTCGCCGTCGACCTCGGGGGACAGGTGCGGCGCTTTGGCCGGCAGACGGAAATCAAGTTCCAGTCGATCGCCGAGGGGCTCAAGGCGATGGGATACGACGGCGTCGGCCTGGGACCGGCCGACCTCCGCCTCCCCACCGAGGGGCTCGTCGCCGCCGTGGCCGCGGTGGGTGCCGAACCGACCCCCTTCCTGTCGGCCAACGTGGGGCTCTACGGGCTCGACACCGGGATCACGCCCACCGTGCGCACGCTGGACGTGGGTGGGCTGCGGATCGGTGTCACCGCCGTGCTCGGCGACCGCCAAGCCGTCGCCGTGCGCAACGAAACGGTGGAAATCAGGTCGGCGACCGACGGCCTCCGCGCCGCCGCGGCCGCGCTCGAGGAGGCCCGGTGCGACCACCAGGTACTCCTCGCCTGGACCAACGCCGACGAAGCGGCGAAATATGCGGCGTTGTTCCCCCAGTTCGACATCGTGGTGGCGGCCGGCGGTGCCGACGAACCGCCCACCGAACCGCCGGCGCTACCGGCGGCCGAGGGGCGGAAGCCGGCCCGCTTGGTCGAACTCGGCCACAAGGGGATGTACGCCGTCGCCATCGGCCTGTTTCCCGGCGATGCCGTGCCGCTGCGGAGCCAGCGCGTGCCGCTCGACGCCCGCTGGGGGGAGTCGGAGGACATGATCCGGCTCCTCGGCGCCTACCAGAGCCAGTTGGAAAGGCTCGGCCTCGATGGCCTCGGTCTCTCGCCGATCCGCCACCCCACCGGCCGGCGCTTCGCCGGGAGCGCCGCCTGTGCCGATTGCCATCAGGCGGCGTACGACGTCTGGAAGGACTCGGGACACGCCGGGGCCCTGACGACGCTCGAGACGCAAACACCGCGGCGCGATGGCGACCCGGAATGCCTCTCATGCCACGTCGTCGGCTGGGTGCCGCAGAAGTACGAACCCTACGAGGGTGGATTCGCCGGGAAGACGGCCACCCCCCACCTCGCACAGCAAGGGTGCGAAAACTGCCATGGTCCGGCGGCCACCCATGCGGCCGTCGAGCTGGGGGACGTGCAGGCGACCGACGAACAGCGGACCCGGCTGCGGGCCGATCTCTCGCTGTCGCTGGCCACCCCCGAAGGGCGGGAAAAGGCGGTCAACAACTGCCTCGAGTGCCACGACCTCGACAACAGTCCGAAGTTCGACTTCGACACCTACTGGCCGCAGGTGGAGCACTCCACACCCGAGGCCGCCACGCCGCAGACGCCGGCACGAGATCAGGGGCCACGGAATCCGGCGAACCGGTGACGGGCAACCCGCCGCGGGTGGCCGGCTCGGCCCTGCAGAAGCGCCGCCGGCTCCAGCCCGCGAGAAGGGCGGGATCGCGCTCGCCATGAACCGGCGCTGCCACACGCGGCTCAGCCGAGTTGGGCGATGGCCTCGTCGGGGATACTGAAGTTGGCGGCGACGGCCTGCACGTCGTCGTGGTCGTCGAGGCGTTCGAGGAGATCGAGAACCTTCCGGGCCACGTCGACATCCTCGACAGAAACCGTGCTCGTCGGCAGGCGGACGATCCCGCCCGGCTCCACCGGCAGTGCGGCAGTCTGCAGGGCCTCGATCACGCCGGCCATCGTCACCGGCTCGCAGGTGATCTCCCAACGGTCACCGGCCAGTTTGACATCGTCGGCCCCGGCCTCGAGGGCGATCTCCATCACCCGCTCCTCCGCGACCGCCTCTTGCGGCACCCGGACCATGCCCTTGCGCTGGAAGAGGTACGCCACGCAGCCGGTCGCCCCGAGCTTGCCGTCGCACATCTCGAACACCTTGCGGATCTCGGGAGCCGTGCGGTTCTTGTTGTCGGTGAGGATCTCACACAACACCGCCACGCCGCCGGCCGCGTACCCCTCGTAGAGCGACTCCTCGAGGTTGCCCCCCTTCAGTTCGCCCGTGCCGGTGCGGATGGCACGCTGGATGTTGTCCTTGGGCATGCTCACGGCCTTCGCCGCGTCGATCGCATAGCGCAGCCGGAGGTTGGCGTCGGGATCGGGCCCCCCGTGCTTCGCCGCGACGATGATCGCCTTGGCGAGCTTGCTCCACAGCTTGCCGCGCTTGGCGTCGATGAGCGACTTCTTGCGGGCGATGTTCGCCCAATGGGAATGGCCGGCCATGGGTCACCTCGGGTTCAACGCGGCTTACGCCTGGTGAGCTGGGTCGCCGCCGTGACGGGGGGCTTTCCGGCTGCCTTCTTCGCCGGGGGCTTCGCCGCCGGGGTCGGGGACGTGGTCGCGGGAGGACGGGCGGTCGACTTTTCACCGGGCCGGTCGGCAGCGGGCTTCGCCTCCGCCTTCCGTGCTCCCTCACCGCGCCCCTTCTTTTCGGCGGCAGCCTTGTCGGACGCGGGCTTTGCTGCCCCCTTCTCCCCGGCGCGGGCGGGCGGCTTCGATGGCTGGGCCGTGGTCGCGGCGGGCTTGGCTCCGTCGGGCTTCTTCGCCTCCGCCTTTCTCGGCTCGGTCCGGACCGGCGGCGCGGCGGGCGGCGGCACGGCATCGGCGGGCGCCGGTCGCCCGACGTTCGGCTTCACGACGAACGGCTTCGGCCCCGGCTTGGCTCCCACCACCGGCTTGCCGTCGGCCGTCCGCTTGGGCCCCGATCCGGGCGGGGGGAGCGGCGTCTTGCCGGCCGGTCGCGCGGCAGCCTGAGGACCGGCCGGGCGATGCTCCTCCGCCGCGGTCCGCGCCGCTTCGGCGGCCCGGTGGCCGTCCTTCCCGGAGAGCGGCGGGGGTGCTGGAAGCGGCATGGGCTCACCCCGTTTGGGGAACCGATCCTTGAGGTCGGCGTTGACCGCCTGGAGGATCCGGCGCACCGTGGCCCCATGGAGATTGCGGAGCACTTCGACGCCGAACTGATGGAGCAGGGAGGAGAATTCGGGGCCCGATTTCTTGGGCACGAGCCGCTCCAGGCCGGTGGCCTTCCCGGAGTCGTATTCCTCCTGGGTGATGATGCCCGCGAGGAACAGCGCCTGGAGGGCACCGAGGTCGACCGGGATGAAATGCCCTCCCAACCCCGTCGCCGCCACATGGGCGATGACGAACGGTGGAATCCCATGGAGCCCCTCGAGCGTCTTCAGGCCATGGGCCAGCGAGTGCTTCCGCGCCGCCTCCAGAGAGAAGCTGTAGCTCGACTCGAACACGCTCTGCAGGACACGGCGGAGGGAGAGCGCCGCCCGCGTTGGGTCGGGGAGGTCGTGGAGCGCTTCGGCCAGTTCCGCCACCGTGGTGACACGCACCTCGTTGAGGTCGAAGAACGCCTCGCCGAGGCGGGCGAACGCCTTCTCCGCCAGGTCGTCCGGCGCGTTCTCCAGGCAGCAGGCAAACAGGACCTGTTCCAACAGCGGCCGCGAGGTATCGGTGGCCGCCGGTCGATACTGGCCGCGGAGCGCCTTGTGAAGGCGGGCCACGAGTTGCTGGCGGTTGGCTGCGGTCATGGCTGATCATGCTCCGTCGCTGGCGGCTGATCCGTCGATGCCCTGCCGGTCTCGGCGGCGATGTCGCCGGACGGCCGATCCCCCCCATCCACGGCCCCCTCGCCCCCGGCTGCCGATTCTGCTCCCGGGACGTCGGTGGGGAGCACGTCGGCGAGGAGCCGGGCCATTTCGATCGACCGCTTCACCCCGCTGTCGATCTCGAAGCGCAGCCGTGGCGTGTAGCGGGTCTCGATGCGCTCGGCGATCTGTGCCTGGAGGAAGCCGGCAGAACTCGCCAGACCGCGGAGTGCCAACGCTTCCTGCGCGGGCGTTCCCATCACGGAGACGTGCACCGTAGCCGAACGCATATCGGGTGCCATCTCCACGCGGGTGACGGTCACATCGCGCACCCGTGGGTCACGGACCTGCGTGAGGATGGCCATGCTGACCACCTCCCGTACCGCCTCGGCCGCCTTGAGAAGTCGCCGCGAGCTCACGACAGCGTCCGTGCGACTTCCTCGATCCGGTAGCACTCGAGGAAGTCGCCCTCCTTGACGTCATTGAAGCCCTGCAGCTTGATGCCACACTCGAGCCCGTCGCGGACCTCCCGGGCGTCGTCCTTCTCACGCTTCAGCGACTCGATGCCGTAGTCGCCGATCACCCGGCTGTCGCGGATGACGCGGAGCCGGCCGTTGCGTGCGATCACCCCACCGATCACCCGGCACCCGGCGATCACGCCGATACGGCTGATGGCGAACGTGCGTTGGATGATCGCCCGGCCGAGTTCGGCCTCGCGCTTTTCCGGGGCGAGCATCCCTTCCAGCGCGCTCTTCAGGTCGTCGGTGACCTGGTAAATGATGTCGTAGCGCCGGATCTGCACCCCCCGATCCTCGGCCAGCGACCGGGCCCGTTCGTCGGGCACCACGTTGAAGGCGATGATCACCGCGTCGGACGCGTCGGCCAATTGCACGTCGGCCTCGCTCACGCCACCCACGGTCGCCTGGAGCACGCGGATCTTGACCTCCGGATGCTCGAGTTTCTGCAATTCCTTGAGGATCGCTTCGATCGAACCGCGCACGTCAGCCCGGAGGATGAGGTTGAGCGTGGGGGTCTTCTGGCTGCCGAGTTTGTCGAGCAGGTTCTCCAGCGTCACGTGCACCGGGGCGCTGACGAGGTTCGTCTGCCGCCGGATGGCCGACCGCTTCAGGGCCACCTCGCGCGCCAGGGCGATCGAATCGACCACCTGGAACCGTTCCCCCGCGCCGGGAGCCACGTCGAACCCGGTCACCATCACCGGTTCGGCGGGGCCGGCAGTGGCGGTCCGGCGCTTCCCCAGGGTGTCGTGCAGGGCCTTGACGGTGCCGCTGGCCTCGCCGCAGACCACCGCATCCCCGACGCGCAGCGTGCCCTTCTGCACCAGCATGCAGGCGGTCACACCCCGCCCCTCGTGGATCGACGCATCGAGGCAGACACCGGCGGCCGACCGATCGGGGTTGGCCCGCAGGTCGTGGAGTTCGGCGATCGTGAGCAGCGTGTCGAGGAGGTGATCGACGCCCTCGCCTGTCAGCGCACTGGTTTTGACGACCTCCGTCTCGCCGCCCCACTCGGTGGGCAGCAATTCGGTGGCGGCGAGTTGCTGGTAAATCCGCTGCACGTCGACCCCCGGGAGGTCGATCTTGTTGATGCACACAACGATCGGCACGCTGGCCGCCTTGGCGTGGCTGATCGCCTCCTCGGTTTGCGGCATCAGCCCGTCGTCGGCGGCGACGACGAGGACGGCACAGTCGGTGACGTTCGCACCGCGGGCCCGCATCTGGGTGAAGGCCTCGTGGCCCGGGGTGTCGACGAACGTGATCGCCCGACCGTTGTGCTTCACCCCGTAGGCACGGATGTGCTGCGTGATGCCGCCGCTCTCGCGGGCGGCGACGTTCATGCCGAGGATCCGGTCGAGCAGCGATGTCTTGCCATGGTCGACATGGCCGAGGAACGTGACGATCGGCGCCCGCGGTTGCCGCACCGCCGGATCCTCGTCCACGGCGTCGAACCCGGCGAGAAGGTCCTTCTCCAGGTCCTCCGCCGTCTTGATGTCGAGCAACACGCCGAACTCCACCGCCAGCAACTCGACCGTATCGCGATCGAGCGACATGCCCATGCTCGGCATGTTGGCGGGCGCCAGCGCGAGCAACTTCTTGAGCACCTCGCTGGCCGGCAGACCGATCGCCTCCGACAGGGCACGGACGGTGCACGGCACCTGGATGGAGGCGTTGGCCTTCCGCGGCGCGGCCGTCGACACGGTGGCTCCACGGCGCGGCCGCGACGAGCGCCGCCGCCGTCCGCCGCCGTCATCGTCGTCACCCCGGGTCTCGGAAACCCGCTTGCGGTTGAGTTGCCTTGCTTCGCGGCCGCCGAGCAGGTCGTCCGGCTTGCCGGGCACACCTTTGACAGGGGTCCGGCGCGGGCGCACGCCGGGCTCCATCGGCGGCGGCACCGGGGCCAGGCCCGGCCCACCCCGCGCGCCACCCCGCAGCGGTGATCCGGACGGCGGCCGCTGCCGGGCCACGTCCGCCTGCCGCTGCTCGTGCTTGCGCATGTGGTCGGCCAGTGGCTTCGACCCGCCCGCCTTGGCACTGCGGATCGCGTCGAGCGGGAGTTTCACGTCGGGCTTCTGCGCGGCGGGCTCCTGCGGTGCGCGGGGCACCACCGGAGGCTTGCCCGCGGCCGGCAACGGGGCGAGTTTGAACGCCGGCCGGGGCACCGGCTTGGCGTCCGAAGAGCGGCTACCGATCGTCCGGGGGCGCGACTCCGACGACTTGGGGGAAGCCACCTCGGGGGGCTTTCCCCGGGCCCCCACGCCGCCCGGAGCAATGTAGTCTTCCTTGCGGAGCGGACCGGCCGTCCGCGGCGCGACCGGTCGCTGGATGGGAGGGATGGCGGGAGGCGTGCCGGCCGCCGGTCCCGCAGGGGCCGCGGGCGCTCCCTGGCCAGGCGGAGCGGAAGCCGCCGGTGTGGCAGCCACAGGACCGGTCGGCGAAACCGCCGGCGGCGCGGCCTGAGCGGGTGCCATGGGAGCCGACGGCGCGGGCTGCACCGTCGCCTTCGGGGCGGATGGCGGGGGGCCGAGCATCGGGGGCCGCCCGGGCACCATGGGCGCGGCGGGACGCACCGGAGGACCGACCGCAGGGCGAACCGGCCCGACCGCAGCGGGCCGACCTGGGGCCGCGCCCCCGGCAGGCCGTGAACGGGCGGCCATGAACTCCTTGAGCTTGACCACCTCTTCGTCGGTCAGGCTCGCCAGCGCCGATCCCTTGTCATGGATCCCGGCGCGCGTGCACAGATCGACCAGCTCCTTGCTGTCGAGCTTCAGTTCTTTTGCCAGCGTGTATATCCGAACCGCCACGCGCACCCCTCATGGCAACGATCGAAACGATTTGTCCGGAAAGAACACCACCATCTCAGGATTCCCCGTCGGTCGCCTGCAGCGGTGCCGACTCCGCGGAAACAGGGCCCACACCGCCCCCCTCCGACGCGGCCAAACCCGAAGCCACGCCACCCGACGCAGCATCATCCACATCGCCCGCCGCGGCTTCATGCGCCTCCTCCGCGGAGGCCCCATCGCCGCCGGCGGCCAGCACCTCGCCCGCCTGGTCGGCCGCGGCCCGATCGCTTCGCTCCTGCTCACGCTGCTTGCGGCGCTCGTCTGCGGCCGCCATTTCTGCGGCCGCGGCCCGCCTCTCGGCCTCGGCGACGATCGCATCGACCGCCTCCTCCGGCAGCCCCCCCATGTCCATCAGATCGGCCGGCTCGATCACCGACAGATCGTCGTAAGAGAGGAAACCCTCGCCCACGAGCTTCTCCGCCACCGACTCATCGAGCCCCTCGATCGAGGAGAACCCGGTCACCGCGCGCTCGATCTGTTGGTCGAGCTCCTCGCGGGTCATGATCTCGATGTCCCAGCCGCACAACTTGCTGGCCAGCCGCACGTTCTGACCGCGGCGACCGATCGCCAGCGAGAGCTGGTCCTCCTGCACCAGCACGATCCCCCGGCCGAGCATCTGGCAGAGGATCACCTCGTCCACCTCGGCCGGCTGCAGGGCATTGGGCACGAGCACCTGGAGATCGTCGCTCCAGCGGACGATGTCGATCCGCTCGCCACCGAGTTCCTCGACGATGTTCTTGATGCGGTTGCCACGGACGCCGACGCACGCCCCGACGCAATCGACGCGGGCATCCGAACTGATCACCGCCACCTTGCTCCGGTAACCGGGCTCACGGGAAATCGCCCGGATCTCGATCACGCCGTCGGCGATTTCCGGGATCTCCTGCTCGAAGAGCCGCTGCACCAACTGGGGCCGGATCCGCGAGAGGATGATCTTCACCCGGCTCCCGACCTTCCGGACCTCGAAGATCGTCGCCCGGATGCGCTCGTTGGGGTGGAACGACTCCCCCGGGATCTGCTCGCTCCGCGGCAGGATGGCCTCGGTGCTGCCGAGCGTGACGGTGGCGGTGGCCCCCTCGAACCGGCTCACCACCCCCGACACCATCTGGCCGATCTGCTCCTCGAACTCGTCGTGGATCGCATCCCGCTCCGCCTCGCGGATCTTCTGGATGATCACCTGCTTGGCGGTTTGGGCACCGATCCGACCCGACAACTCCTGGGTGTCGATGTCGGCACCGTCACGGGTGCCGGTGAGGCGGCCGTTCTCGCGGTCGATCGCGATGACGATCTGCGATTCCTCGCCGTATTGTCGCTGCAACGCGGTGACGAGGGCCGCTTCGATCGCCTGGAAGACGATCTCCTTGTCGATGTTCTTGTCACGATGGATCGCATCGACGATGCGGAGGATTTCTTCAGGCTTCATGGATCGCTCGGAGTCGCTTCCGTCGCACCGGCCGGACGTGGCGCCAAGTCGCCCGTCATCCCGGTCACCCATACATTCCGGTCGCCCGGCTGGACGGCCGGGGGCAGACGCGGTTCGCCGACAAGGGCCGGACCGGCCGGGCGGCGGCCGTCCTCCACGTTCGCGCGACGAACGCCGTTCCGACGAAGTGCACTGCGGCGTACGGTCACCCGCGCTGGGGCGACATTCGCACCTGTGCACAACGCCACCGGAGCCCCGCCGAACAATCGTTCAGCGACGGGGTTTTCTGGAAGCAACACCCGACACCCAGGCCAGCGGCCACCCGCTGACGCAACCCGCAAAGGGTAAGGCTGGCGAATGGCACTGTCAAGGAGCCACTCACCACCAGCGGGGGGCCGGGCAGGGGAGAAACGGCGGAGCCATCCGCGGACTTTCAGACAGCGCCATCCACGCACAACGCCATCACCACCGCGGCAGCCTGCCCCTGCGGCGTGACCGACGACGACAGGAAGGAGTCTCCGGCCGGATCACCAGCCACGGCCGGGCGAACCGGGCAGCTCGGATCGGGCGTGGTGTGGTTGAGCAGACCGAACAACCGGCCCTCCTGCAGCGCGCTCAGGCTGGCGATGCATTCCACGATGCCACTGGCCGCACCGAGGTTGCCGAAGTGGGCCTTGGCCGCGACCACCGGCAGCCGGGACGCTTCGGCGCCGCAGGCATCGGCCAGGGCCTGCGCCTCGTCACGGTCGCCCCCCACGGTGCTCAGGCCGTGGGCGTGCACGTGTCCCAGGCGCGCCACAGGCCGCCCCGCGGCCTCGAGCGCCCGCGACATGGCCAGCCCCAGGGCCTGGCGCTTGAGTCCCAGCCCGAGTCGGTCGCTGACTTGGCGCGCGGCGGCCCCCAGCACCTCGCCATGGATCGTCGCCCCACGGCGCCTGGCGTGGACGAGTTCCTCGAGGACCAGCACCGCTGCCCCCTCCCCCAGCACCATACCGCGGCGGTGGAGGTCGAACGGCCGGCTCCAGGTCGTGGGATCGTCCGTGCCGATGGCGATTTGCTCGGATTGCAGCGCGTGCACCGTCTTCATGGGATGAACGCGGGTGCCGGTCGCCCCCGCGAGCATGATGTCGGCCGCGCCCCGCTGGATGGTCATCGTGGCCTCGCCGATGGCGAGATGGCCGCTCGCCTCGCGGATCGTGATCGAGTTGCTCGGACCGCGGAGGTCGTTGTAGATGGCGATGTGGCTGGCCGGCATGTTGGGCAGGTACTTGAGCAACCACAGCGGGTTGAGCAGGGGCATGCCGTCCCCCGCCCAGCGACCGAAATCGAAGTGGCCGTCGGCGCCGCGGCAGCGGGCGATTCCCGCGGTGAAGTCCTCCGGTAGCGTGAGCATGTAGTCGGAGCCGAACACACAACCGAACCGCTCCGGCGGGTGACCGCCCCCGACCAGCCCCCCACCCCCGACTAGTCTCGAGTCGTACAGGGCGCGCTGGGCCGCGGCGACCGCCATCTGGCTCTCACGGCACATCACCTTGAGCCCCTTGCGGATCGCCTTCTTCGTCTCGGCTTCGAGCGGACCGAAGTTGTCGATCTCGCCGGTGAACGCCCGGGCCTCGGCGGCATGGTGGAGTGGCAGACCGTCGGTGCAGAACGACTCGATCGGTTTCACGGCACTGCGCCCGGCGTGCAGCCCAGCCACGAGGTCGGGAACCGACAGCCCCAGCGGGCACACCACCCCCATGCCTGTGACCACGACACGACGTTCTGCGCTCACCGGCATCGGGGAGGATCCTCGGACGGGGGGAAGGGCCGGGCGGCCCGGCGTGCCGACCGAAGGGGTTGGTCAGCGCGGGCCCCGTAGCCGCGGTTCGACGAACACGACGACGTCCGTGCGCAGGGCGACCGCACCACCGCCGGCCTGGGCATTCTGCGCTGGAACGGGCCAGGGCACCAACCCCAGGCCAACGACCAATACCCGGCTGGCGGGCCAGCGGAACCGTTCCCCGACCCGGACCGCGGCGATCTGCGGAACCTCGATCTGGAGCCTCTGTCCACCACTCACCGGCAGGTCGACCGGCAGCGGCGCCATCCGCTCCACCTGGTCGATGCGGCAGCGGATCACCGCGTCGACCGCCGTGCCGTCGACCGTGAGGAGGGGCTGGACGTCGATCGCGAAGCCCTCGTCGCAACTGGCCGCGAGGGGCTGCCATCCGGGCCACAGGTCGGGCCGCGGCGCCACGTCGCGCAGGTACGGGCGGGACCGGCCACCCGAGACGACCGCCGGCACGCCGTTGGCGGCCAGCACCGGGCCGGTGGGAAGTTCGATGCAGTCGCGGCGCTGCCGCAAGGTGCCCAGCAGGAGCGCGGCCTCCTCCCGCGAGACGATCCACGCCTGCACCCCCGGTGTGGCGGCTGGTATCGGCTGGAGCAGACCGCGGGCCGTGAGCCGCCAGCCCGGATCGGCCACCCCCACCACCCGGACGGCGAAGCGATGCGGCGCCGCGGCGGGCGTCACGAACCGGGCCACTGTGTCCGCCACCCGGTCCTGCATCGCAGGCTGGTGGAAACAGTGCACGGCCGTGCCGTCGGCGGTGAGCGAAGCGACCATCTCGCCATGCCAGGCGGCGTAGCCGGTGTCCTGGAGGATCCAATCGACCACATGGCGCTGGCTGGACGTACCGGCCGTGGCGGTGAACGGAGCGATGTCGTGCTCCCGCCACACCTGACCCGCCGTGGCGGGGAGCGGAGGTTCGCTGGGTGCCGGCGCGGCGCGGCACAGGCCCAAGAGCACCGCCAGCCAAACGCCGGCCGGGCGTGGAGCGATCATCGGCACCTCCGCCGGCAGCCATCGGCGGCACAGCCGCCCCTGGTGACTCTAGCAGCGGGGGGAAGGAGCCCTCCAGACCGCTTTCCGCGCCGCCCGGCACAGGTCCACCCGCGCCTGGCCCGGGGGCCGCGGATCAGACCTTGGCGAGCACCAGTGAGGCGTTGTGGCCACCGAAACCGAAGCTGTTGCTCATCGCCACCCGGACCTGCGCCTCCCGGGCGGTGTTGGGCACATAGTCCAGATCGCACTCCGGATCGGGGTTCTCCAGGTTGATCGTCGGCGCGATCACCCCGCGCCCCAGGGAGAGGGCACAGGCCACCAGTTCGATGCCACCGCTGGCCCCGAGGGTGTGCCCCAACTGGCTCTTCGTGCTCGACACAAGGAGCCGGCCGGCGTGGGCGCCGAACACCTGCTTCATGGCCACCGTCTCGGCCTTGTCGCCCAGCGGCGTACTCGTGCCATGGGCGTTGATGTAGTCCACGGCGTCCGGCGACAGCCCGGCATCCTCGAGCGCCTTGCGCATCGCGCGGGCGGCTCCGCGGCCCTCCTCGTCGGGTTGGGTGATGTGGCCGGCGTCGCCGCTGGCCCCGTAGCCCATCAGTTCGCCGTGGATCCGCGCCCCGCGGCGTCGGGCGTGCTCGAACTCCTCCATCACCACCACCCCGGCCCCCTCGGCGAGGACGAAGCCGTCCCGATCGCGGTCGAAGGGCCGGCTGGCGGCCTGCGGAGCGTCGGTCCGGAACGACAGGGCACGCATGTTCTGGAAGCCGGCCAGCCCCATCGGCGTCAGTGCCGCCTCGCTGCCACCGGCGACCATCACGTCGGCGTCCGCCGACTGGATCGCCCGCAGGGCCTCACCGATGGCGTTGCCGGCGCTGGCGCAGGCGGTGGCCACGGCGAAGTTAGGGCCTTTGATCCCGTACATCGTCGACACGTGCCCGCTCGCCGAATTGACCATCAGCTTGGGGATGGTGAACGGGGAGACCTTGTCGATCCCCTTGGTGAGCAGCCGCTCGTGCTGCGCCTCGAACTCCGACAATCCGCCGATGCCCGAGCCGATCACGACACCGCAGCGGTAGGGATCCTCCATCGCGAAATCGAGCCCCGAGTCGCGGACGGCATCCGCCGCGGAGGCCATGGCGAACTGGGTGAAGCGATCGAGGCGGCGCAGTTCCTTCGGATTGGCGATCCCCTCCGCCTCGCCATTCCACGGCACCTCGCCCCCGAACTGCACGCGGAACCCTGACACGTCGAAGAGCGTGATCGGACCGACGCCGCTGTCGCCGCCGACGAGGCGCTCCCAGAACGTGTCGATCGCCCGGCCCAGCGAGGTCACGACCCCCAACCCCGTCACCACCACGCGCCGCTTCATGGCGCCTGGTGCTTCTCGATGAACTCCACCGCCTGCCCCACCGTCTGGATCTTCTCGGCAGCGTCGTCGGGGATGTTGATCTCGAATTCCTCCTCGAGCTCCATCACCAGTTCGACTGTGTCGAGCGAATCGGCGCCGAGGTCGTTGATGAAGGAGGTCTGGGGGGTGACCTGCTCCTTGCTGACTCCGAGTTGCGACGCGACGATGTCGATCACCCGTTCTTGGACGGAAGCCACCGTGAATCCTCCTGGCGAACCGATGGACTGGCGGGCCGGTGCATGACCGACCGCGGGCCGGGCGACCCGGTACCCGCACCGTCACTACGGTTGGGGCCAAGGTCGTGAACACGCGATGATATACCGGCTGGGCCGGGAGAGTGTCCAGTCCGGGGCCCGCGCGCCATTCCCCCGCGAAAGCGGCTCCGACAGTGGGGCGCGCGCTTTGCCGGGGTGGTGACGCACGGGGCAGTCCCCCGGGGAGCGCCGCGGTCGCCGCCTCATGGCGGAGGCCGCCGGCGGGTTCGACACGCGTCGCTGACGGGCTTGTCGCGGGTCGGCAGTGGAGCGGTCCCCGGTGGCGGGGGACAGGGCCCACCGGCACCGTCGCCCGACGGACGGGTTCAACCGATCAGGCCGCCGTCCACAGTGAGCACCTGGGCGGTGATGTAGGCCGAGGCCGGCGCGACGAGGAACAGCACCGCCTCGGCCACCTCCCAGGCCTCGCCGAGCCGCTTGGCCGGGACGCGCTTCTTGACCTCGTCGAGCAGGGCGGGGCCGAGGGCGGCGGTCATGTCGCTGGCGATGAACCCCGGGGCCACGGCATTGACGGTGATCTTCCGGCCGGCCAACTCCTTGGCCACCGTCCGCGTCATCCCCACCAATCCCGCCTTCGAGGCGGAGTAGTTCGCCTGGCCGGGGTTGCCGATCAGGCCCGACACGCTCGCCACGTTGACGATCCGCCCGTACCGCTGCTGCATCATCGGCCGGCTCACGGCGCGCGTGAAGAGGAACGGCCCGCGCAGGTTGGTGGCCAGCACCTCGTCCCACTCCTCGTCGCTCATCCGCGGCAGGAGGGTGTCGCGCGTCACGCCGGCGTTGTTGACGAGGATGTCGATGCGCCCGTGGGCGGCGTGGATCTTCTCCACGACCGCCGTCACGGCGGCGGCCTGTGACACGTCGCAGGGGTGGGCTTCGGCGCGGCCGCCCGTCGCCTGGATGGTGGCGGCCACCTCCTCGAGGCGGGCCGCCGATCGGGCCACCAGCGCCACGGTGGCGCCGTTGGCGGCGAGCGTCTCCGCGATCGCCCGGCCGATGCCCTGCGAGGCCCCGGTGACCACCGCCACCTGCCCGGAAAGATCGACGCGCAGACGCGGATGCTGGTGTTCGGTTCCGTCAGCCATGGCTCTGCCTCCCGTGGTCCACGCGGCCGCCGCGGGCCATCCCTGCGCCGGCGGATCAATCCCACACCCCGGCGACCGCCACCTTGCGGTCGATCCGCTTCATCAGTCCCCGCAGCACACGCCCGGGACCCACCTCGACGATCGACCGCACCCCCGACGCGATGAGGAACTCCATCGAAGCCTGCCACTCCACCACGCCCACCAGTTGCCTGGCGAGGAGGTCGCGGATCTCGGCGGGGTCGTGGTGCGGACGGGCATCGACGTTGCTCACGACCGGCACACGCGGCGAACGCAGCGTCGTGGCCGCGAGGGCGGCGGTGAGCCGGTCGCGGGCCGGGGCCATGAGCCGGGTGTGGAACGCTCCCGACACCTCGAGACGGACGCACTTCATCGCCCCGGCGGCGGCGGCCGCCTCGGCCACCCGCTCACAGGCGGCCCGGTCGCCGCTGATCACGACGTTGCCAGGGCAGAGGACGTTGGCCACCTCGACGACGTCGGCGCCCCGCTGCGCGGCACACAGCTTAGCGACCTTGTCCCGTTCAAGACCGAGGATAGCCACCATGCCCCCGGGGGCGGCGTCGGCGCAGTGCTGCATGGCCCGCCCCCGGGCATCCACGAGGCGCACCGCGTCGTCGAAGTCGATGGCTTCCGCGAACACCAGGGCCGTGTACTCCCCGAGCGACAGCCCCGCCACACCGACGATGTCGGCTGGCACGCCGCCGTCGCGGTGGCGGAGCACCTCCAAGGCCGCCAGGCTCGTCACCAGGATCGCGGGCTGGCTGACGGCGGTGGCATCGAGCTGATCGGCCGGTCCGCTGCGGCACACCGCGGCGAGGTCGTAGCCGAGGATGTCGCTGGCCCGCTCGAAGAGGGCCAGGGCCGCACGAACGTCGCACCACGGGCCGAGCATCCCGACCGCCTGCGACCCCTGACCGGGAAACACGAGCGCCGAACCGCCGATCGATCCAGGTGACAGCTCGCGCGGACGCGCGACGCCGACTCCCGCGGACTCGGCGCCGACCGTGGGGCCGGTCACCGGTGCGCCGCGATCAGCCTGGCGAGGCTGGTTGTCGGCAGGGCAGGCCACCGCCTCATTCCCCGGACTTCACGACCGCGCGACCCATGTAGTGGCCGCAGGCCCCGCAAACATGGTGCGTGGGCACCGCCTTGCCGCAGTTGGAGCAGAACGTCAACTGCCGCGGGACGAGAAAATCGTGGGCCCGACGCGACCGGGTTTTCTGGTTCGACTGACGGCGTTTGGGAACGGCCATGGCACACCTGACCTGCGGAACGGGATGGCGAATCACCAACTGTAGTGACGACCGTGCCCACGGGTCAAACCGGGATCGGCGGAACGGCGGGGAAACCGCCCGCCGCCAGGATGCACACAGGCTGCTGCACCGGAGAGATGCGTCGCCGCGAGGGCAGCGTCCGCGAAAACCGGAACTTTTCGTGTGGGCGAAGCCACGGAGGGACTGTGGCCACGTGCTGCGCGCGGGACGGTCAGCTCCCGCTTTGGCATCAGAACAGCCGCGCTTGGCCCCCCGCCCGAGGCGGTACCCCCAGATGCTCCTCGCCCCGCGGGGTGAGCTGCCGGCCGCGCGGGGTCCGCACCACCAGCTCGCAGCGCAACAGGAACGGCTCCACATCCGACTCCAGGGTGTCGGCGGCGCTGCTCATCGTGTGGGCGATCGCCTCGATCCCGACCGGCCCGCCGGCGAACACCCGGTGGATCGTCTCCAGGTAGCGCCGGTCGAAGGCGTCGAGGCCGATCGTGTCGATGCCCTGCATGTCGAGTGCGCGGCGGGTGATGTCGACGTCGAGGCGACCGGCGGCGCGGCTGGTGGAGTAGTCGCGGATCCAGCGGAGGCGGTTGTTGGCCAGGCGCGGCGTGCCCCGGCTGCGGCGCGCGATCTCGTCGGCACTGGTGTCGTCCATCGGCATGCCGAGCCGCCCGGCGGAGCGCCGCACGATCTCGGCGAGGTCGTCGACGGCGTAGAAATCGAGGTGCTCGCGCATCTGGAACCGGTCGCGCAGCGGGGCCGAGATGAGCCCCGCGCGGGTCGTCGCCCCGACGAGGGTGAAGGGGCGCAGCGGCATGTTGATCGTCCGCGCCGACACCCCCTCGCCCCACGTGAAATCGACACGGAAATCCTCCATGGCCGGGTAGAGGAACTCCTCCACGGCGATCGGCAACCGGTGGATCTCGTCGATGAACAGCACCGTCCCCTCGGCGGCGTTGGTGAGGTAGGGCATGAGATCCTTGGGGGCCGAAAGGGCCGCCCCACTGGCGATCTGCACGGTCGTGCCGAGCTCCCGGGGGATGCAGGTGGCGAAGGTGGTCTTGCCGAGGCCCGGCGGACCGTCGAGGAGGATGTGGCCGAGGACATCGCCACGTTTGCGCGCGGCATCGACGGCGATCGAGATCCGCTCGTGCACCTCACGCTGCCCCACCATCTCCGCCATGCGCTGCGGCCGGAGATCGCGGTCGTCGGCGTCGGTGGCACCGGCGGCGGCACCGGCCCCCGGGTCGGGCACCGCTCCCGGCCGCACCGTCGCCTCACGGCTCGATCTGCTCATGCCGCTCCTCCTGCCGCACTCCGGACACCGCCACCGAGCCTACCGGTTCGCCGGCCATGACCAACAGCAGGGGGCACCTCAGGGGTCGGGCGCAAGAAGCTGCGAAACGGAAAACCACGGGGTTTCCTTCTGGCAGCCTCCAGAGACAGGGGCCGCGGGCCACCCGCGCCGCGGTCACTTCGGCCGCTGCCCCTGCCGGTAGATCGCCTCGAGGGCCTCCTGCGGATCTTTCCAAGGCTTCTTCGCCGCGCGGAGGCCGTCCACGAGGCGGCGGGCATCGGCCTCCGAGTGGCCGATCGACCGGAGCACGGAGAAGGTCTCGGCGAGGATGTCGGCCGCGGGGCCGCCGGCCGGCAGGGTGCGCTGCACGGCGAGGGCGAACTTGGGCATCCGCCGGCGCAGCTTGGCGATCATCCGCTCGGCGGTGGCGGCGCCGATGCCCGGCAGGGTCGACAGGGTGGAGGCATCCTGTTCCTCGATCGCGGTGGCGATCTCCCCCACCGGCCGGACCATCGCCCGCAGGGCCTTGCGGACGCCGACCCCGTCGACCTCGCAAATGAGGTCGAAGAACTCGCGTTCCACCTCCGAGAGGAAGCCCACCAGCCGCGGCACGAGATTGCCCCGCCCCGGCGTCCCCTCGAGGAACTCCAGGGTGTGGAGCGTGACGGTCGTCCCGGTCTGCCCCTGCAGTTCGCGGCGCACCAGGTCGGGCACGAGGAGCTCGTGCACTTCCGCCCCCACCGCGAGGTCGATGGTCGAAGGATCGACCCGTTCCAGGACGCCGGTGAGACGCTTGATCATGCCCGTCGCGCTCCCCCCGGGGTGGTCGCCGCGTGGACGAGGCGCAGCCGCAGATGCCAGTCGGTGATCGCCACCGCGAGGGCATCGGCGGCGTCGGCCGGCTCCGGCAGGCTTGCCAGGCCCAGTTCGCGTTGCACGGCGCGCTGCATCTGCCCCTTGTCGGCCCGACCGCTCCCGGTGAGCAGGCGTTTGACGCGGGCAGGTGGATAGTGGTGGACGGTGAGCGACGACTGCGCGGCCGCCAGGCAGATCACCCCCCGGGCGTGCCCCATGAGAATCGCCGTCCGGGGATAGCGGCCATGGACGAACAGTTGCTCGACCGCCATCGCCACCGGTCCGAATTCGTCGATCACCTCGCGGATCCCGGCGTGGATACTCGCCAGGCGTTCCTCCAACGAGCTGCCGCGCGACCGGACGGTGCCCGCTTCGACCAAGCGCACGCCACCGCGACCGCACTCCACGACGCCGTAGCCGGTGACGTTGAGCCCGGGGTCGAAGCCGACCACGCGAATCGCACCGCCGGCCGGGAGAGCCCCGATCGTGGTCGCGTCCTCACCGACGGTATCCGCTCCGACTGCGCGCATGCCGGAAGCGTAGCGACTGCCGAGTGGCCCGCCCAAGGCCAAACCGCGGCGTGGCTCCTTGCCAGACGCCGTTCGCCGAGCAAGACCTGAGGCATGACGAAGGCTGACACCCGGCGACCGTTCGCCCCGCCGGGGCACGGCCGACTACACCCCGCAGGGCTCGAACCTGCAACCTTCGGTTCCGTAGACCGATGCTCTATCCAATTGAGCTAGGGGTGCCCGACTCCGATCTGTGAGCGACCGGAGCGCAGGCCGTCGAATGTACCGCACGGGAGGCAGGGCACCAAGCCACAGCCGGACCGCGGTCGGCATGCGGTTGGAGCCACGGCGGTCGCGGGAGGGTGGCGCTCTGCTTTTCCCTGCCGTCACGGCGCACCTTCCACGAGGAACCCGTCGACGTCGATCGCCAGACGGTCGTCGAGGAGGATCGCGGCCGGCTCGGCCGGTGATGTGCCTTCCGCGGGGCGGGGGAGCATCGCCCCGATGACGAGACAGCGGGTGTCCCCCGCGTCGAGCCCCGGAAACGGTGGCAACCCGAGCGCCGCGCGCTGGTGCGCCACGGGCCAGATGACGGCCCCGTTGACCACGCGCCCGAGCGACTCCGGTCGCAGCGGCACGTCGTGACCGGCGGGAACTCGGGCCGCCGGGGTGTTCATCGCCACCAGCGCCTGCCCACCGGCGACGGCCAGGGCGGTCACCGGTTCGATCCGGAAGCGGCGCTGGAAGGCCGCCGCAGCCGCCACGGCCCGGCCCCGGGCGGCCGGCGCGGCGATCGGGATCACCACCGCGTCGAGGCCTGCCGGCAGCATGATCGTGTCGGGCGTCGCGGTGAGTGCTTCGACCTGGGCGACAGAGGCGAGCCAGATGGTGGCCCCCTGGCTCTGCAGGGACCGCGCCAGACGGCCGGCATCGACCGCAAACTCGATCGATTCTCCACGGATCGCCAACTGCCGCGCGGCGTGGGGGCCGAACGACCTCCCCAGCGGATCGTCCTTGGCGAGCGACGACACGAGCACGTCACCGGCCTTCACGAGACAGGCGCCGTCGAAGGCCTCGGCCATCGCCGCCAGCGCCGCCTCGTCGACGGGCCCGTCGCCGGGCCCGCCACTGGATCGGCCCGCGCCGGCGACCAACCGGCGCCGGACGGCTCTGGCCGCGAGCTCCTGCAGCGCCAGCCGGGCCATCTCCGGCGGCGTCCCCACGGGCAGGGGTGGGCCGAAGGTGAGGGTCACCGGACGGTGCCAGCGGCTCCAGCGCTTGGTGCCGAAAAACCGACCTTCGGCGAAGGAAAACCGGCTCCCCCACAGCCCGTCGATCGAGAGCGGCTGTATTGGCGCCTCGACCCGTTCGAGGAGCCAGCCCAGGCCGCGCTTGAATCCCAGCACCTGACCGGTGCGGGCGATCCCCCCCTCGGAGAAGATCCCCACGACGTCGCCGTCGCGGAGCCCCGCCTGCATCGTCTTGAGGGCGGTGCCGATCGACTTGGGTCGGGGGTCGAAGAGGATGAAGCGCCACTGGTCGGCGAGCATGCGCAGGAAGCGGGCCTGGATGTTGGGCCCGTAGACCACCATCCGGACCGGTCTCGGAGCGGCCAGGGTGACGAGGAATCCGTCCAGCCACGACACGTGATTGGCCACCACCACCACCGGGCCGGTGGCAGGCATGGCCGCGGTGTTCTCGACACGGATCCGGTACCCGGCGTGGACGATCGTCGACACCACCATCCGCAGCGTCGCCCGGGGGGCGCACCACACCGCGGCGGCCGCCGCACCGACCGACAGCAGGGCGAAGATCCCGAACACGCCCCGCGCCGACACCAGCGGCACGGCGGCGGTGCCGTCGGCGGCGGCCGCGGCTGCCCCAGACGCATCCGAGAGGAAGTTGCCCGCGGCCATCCCCACCAGCGTCGCCGCAAGGCTCACCAGGGCGAACACGCCGTTGGCCCCCGAGAGGGCGGTGCGCGGCACCGCCTCCGCGATCGAGCCGATCATCGCCGGGGCCATGAGCGCCGCCTGGCATCCGATGAGGATCACGGTGCCCAGGAGCAACCACAGACCCGGCGGGAGGCTGGCCGACGGCTGGTCGGTGGGCGCTCGGAGGAGGCCGTAGAGGAGCGAGGCGATCATCATCCCGGCGAACGTGAGGAGGTTGAGTCCCGCAAGGAGGCCACCCCGGCGCTGCTCCGGGGAGCGCTCCTGGTAATGGGCCTCGAGCGGCACGTCGAACATCCCGGCACCGAACCCCAGCAGGCCGAGCAGCGCCGCGGCAAGGCCCCATGCCCCCGGACGGATGCCGTCGGGGGTGAAGATCGTGGCCGGCCCCAGTGCCAAGGCCAGCGACGCCACCGCCATCAAGAGCCCACCGACCGGCACCAACCCCAGATTGACCCCGCCCACGGAGAGGCGCCCCGCCGTCACGCTCCCCAGGCCGATCCCCACCACCAGCGCGAGCAACATCGGCACCGCTTGCCCCTGCGATGACGCGCCGGCCTCGGCCACGTACTGGTCGACGTTGAGCTGCGCCACCGCCCCCAGCGCCCAAAAGAAGACGATCCCCGCCGCGGAGGCGAGCAACTCCGGCGCGGCGAACAGTTCGCGGAGGTCGCTCCACGTCCGCCCCAGTGCGTTGAACGGCGGCGGTGCCAGCGGATCGGCCGCCGGCCGGGCGGCGAGGCGCAGGCTCGCCAACCAGCCGGCGGCGGCGATGCCGACCAGCGCCATGGCCGCCGGCACCGTCCCGGTCCAACCGGCGAAGGCGCCGCCGGGGCGGGTGTTCCACGCCATCGTGGCCGCCGCCGCGCCGACGATGAAGATCTCCGCCACTTTGCACCACACCACCACCGCGCGCTTGGGATAGCGGTCGGCGAGCCACCCGGCGAGCCAGGCCAGGGCCACGAAGGGGAGCACGAAACCGGCCGTGCCGATGGTGAGCACCAGCGCCGTGCCGGCCGCCCCGGCGGCGCGCTTGCCCAGACCGATCGCCAACCAACGCAACAGGTTGTCGTTGACCACGGTCAGGCCGCGGGCCGCGAGGAGCGCGGGGAACGCCCCGGCGGGGATCGAGAGGACCAAATCGTCCGCGGCAGCGGCGTTACCGCGCTCCGAGGCAGCAGCGGGCGGAGCACCACCGGAGGAGGCATCGCGGTGGGAACGACGGTGATCCACACAGGGCTCGCTGGTGGGGTGATGACGGCTGGGGCGACGGGAGGGGCAGGACCACCTCCGGGAGGCGACAAAGCGTCCCCGCAAGGAGGTCGGTCGTTTGCAGCCTCCCGCCGGGGCGTCGTATTCTTCCGGTTGTCACGCGGATTCCACAAGCAGGGTTCCGGTCGGCTGCGGGTCCGCCGCAACGCGTGCACCCGCTGCCGCGGCCGCCGCGGTAACGCCAGCGTTACACATCCCGAATCCTCCGAACCGCGCTCCCGCAGGGAACCACCCATGATCACTCCCGCCCGCGTCCGCCAGGCCCGGATGCCGACGCTGACCTTGGTTGTGGCGATCGGCACCATGCTCGCCGCGGCCACGGTCCCGCAGTCTGCTGTGGGCCAGACGCTCGTCTACCGGCCGGTGGTGCCGATGTTCGCCCCGGCGGCCGGCCCCTACGTGGCCAACTATTCGCCGGTGGGGAATTACGCGGCCGTGACGGCGTTCTCGCCGCCGGTGGTCCAGGCGGCCCCGCTGGCTTCGGTCGCGTTGCCGGTGGTCGAGACGGTGCCCTCGAGCTCGCTGGGAAACACCGGCTACACGCCGGTGGCGCTGTCGCCGCTGCCCGCGCTGGCGCCGCAGATGGTGGCTGCGACCCGCACGACCTATTACGCGCCGACCTACGCAGCGACCGGCTACGCCGCGGCACCGTCAGCCGGCGTTACGGTCGTCGGCTACGGAAGCGTGACCACTCCGGTGGCCGCCCCAACGATCGTGACTGCCGGCTATGCGCCGGTAGCCGGCTATGCACCGGTGACAGCGAGCTACGCACCCGCGGTCATGCCGGTCGTCCCGGTGGCACCTGCGGCCGTCATGGTGCCACTGCGGCGCGGACTGTTCGGCGGCCTCCGGCCAATGCGTTCCGGATACGTGTATCCGGCGTGGTGAGGAACGGTGGGCGTGACCCGGCGGCCTGATTTTCCGGCCGTTGTCCGGACGATCGGGCTGGCAGTGCAGCGCCGTCTCCCCTGCACCCGGCGCGGGCTGCGGCATTCCGACCGGCCGCAGGGCTTGCCCGTTTTCTTGACCAACCCCCCCCGCACCCTATAGTGACGGGCCGTCTGGATCCCGGGCGGCGGTCCCCGTTCATCGGCCCAAAGTGTCCGCCCCGGCGACGAGTGCAGCGAACGGATGGCGCGAACAGTCAACATCATCGGGGCGGGGCCGGGCGGCCTGGCGATCGCCATGCTCCTGGCCAACGCCGGGGTGCGCGTCCGGGTGCTCGAGCGACTCGCCGTGCCGGGTGGACGCACCAGCACGATCACGGGCCCGGGTGGCTTCCGGTTCGACCTCGGACCGACGTTTTTCCTTTACCCGCGCGTCCTCGAGGAGATCTTCTCCACCTGCGGGTACGACTTGCGGCGCGAAGTGGAGATGGTCCGTCTCGACCCGCAGTACCGCCTCGTGTTCGGCGCCGGCGGGGAATTGCTCGCCACGCCCGATATCGCCCGGATGGAAGCCGAGGTCTCGCGGCTGTCGCCGGCCGACCGCGGGGCGTTCACGCGGTTCATGGAGGCGACACGGACGAAGTTCTCCCGGTTCGCGCCGTTCCTCGAGCAGCCGTTCCAGAGTTGGTTCGACCTGGCCAACCCCGATCTCCTCAAACTCGTGCCGCTGCTCAAGCCCTGGAAGAGCCTCGACGCCGAACTGGGTTCTTTTTTCAGTGATGAGCGGGTGCGACTGGCGTTCACGTTCCAGTCGAAATACCTGGGGATGTCGCCGTTCCGCTGCCCGAGCCTGTTCTCCATCCTCTCGTTCCTGGAATACGAACACGGCGTTTACCACCCGATCGGCGGTTGCGGCGCCGTGTCGACGGCGATGGCCCGGCTCGCCGAGGAAATGGGTGTGGAGATCCATTACGGCGAAGCGGTGGAGTCGTTGCGTTTCGAGGGCCGGGCGATCGCTGCGGTGCGGACCACGGCCCGGGAGTACGAGGCCGATGCCACCGTGGTCAACGCCGACTTCGCCCGGTCGATGACCCGGCTCGTGCCCGACGGCCTGCGGCGGCGGTGGAACGACCGCAAGCTGTCGGCGTCGCGGTTCTCCTGCTCCACGTTCATGCTCTACCTCGGCATCGACGGGCTTTACGACCAGGTGCCGCACCACACGATTTACCTCTCCGAGAACTACCGCGACAACCTCGCCGACATCGAGAAGCGGCACCGGCTCTCGGCCGATCCGTCGATGTATGTGCAAAACGCCTGCATCACCGACCCGAGCCTGGCACCGTCCGGCCACAGCACGCTCTACGTGCTCATCCCCGTGACCCACCGCCATCCCAACGTCGACTGGTCACGGGAGGCTGCCGGCTATCGTGAGATCGCCCTCGACCAACTCGGCCGGATGGGGATCACCGGGGTGCGCGAGCGGATTCGCTACGAGCGGATGATTACCCCCGACGACTGGGAGCAGGGCTTCGAGATCCACAACGGGGCGACCTTCAACCTGTCGCACGACCTCGGGCAGATGCTCCACATGCGGCCGCACAACCGCTTCGAAGACCTGGAGCGGACGTATCTGGTCGGTGGCGGCACCCATCCTGGCAGTGGTCTGCCGGTGATCTACTCTTCAGCGCGGATCACCGCGGACCTGCTCTTCGACGACCTTGGCGTGGGGGCACCGGGCCCCCGCGGCGACGTCACCCGGCCGGGCCGGCGCACGGGTGAACCGGCGGCGGTGTAGGCTGGTGAACCGCAACGCAGGCGGGACCGGCGGGTTTCGGCGACGGCCTTCACGCGGATCGTCGCAGCCGGCAGGCGGGTGGAGTGTGGTTGCCGGGGGGCGGGCCGGCGGTGCCGGAAGGACGGTGCGGATCGATGGGCCGGAGTGACGCGGGGGCGAGCATGAACCAGGTGGACGGGTCGCGACGCGTGGTGGTGGTGGGTGGGGGCCTCGCCGGTCTGGCGAGCGCCTGCACCCTCGCCGCACGCGGCTATGCGGTGACGCTCTGCGAGGCCAATCCGTGGGTCGGAGGCAAGGCCGCCGTCCTCGCGGAACAAGGCTTCCGCTTCGACATGGGCCCCACGATCCTCACCATCCCGGGAGTGCTGCGCCGGATCTACGCCGAGGCCGACCGCGAGTTGGAGACAGCCCTCGACCTCGTGCCGCTCGACCCGCAGTGGCGCAGTTTCTTCACCGACGGCTCGACGCTCGACCTGGTCGCCGACGTCCCGCAGATGCAGCGCACCCTGGAGGCCTACGCGCCGGGCAGCGGTGCGGCAGCGGGCTACGGCCGGTTCATGGATCTTGCCGAACGGCTCCACCGCCTCTCGGACGAGTTCTTTTTCTGGCGGAGCGTCGGTGGGATGCGCGACATGTTCGACCCACGCCGCGGGATGACGCTGTCGGTGCTCACGGAAGTGATGCACATGCGCCCGGGCCACAGCGTGGCCGGCACCGTGCGGAGCTTCGTCCGCGAGCCGCGGGCGGCGCAGATGCTCGACCATTTCACCCAATATGTGGGCAGTGCGCCTGACGCCTCGCCGGCGGTGCTCTGTGGCATCGCACACATGCAGTCCCACGACGGTGTCTGGTATCCCCGCGGGGGGACGGGGGCCGTGCCGCGGGCCCTGTCGAGCCTGGCCATCGACCTCGGGGTCGAGATCCGCACGCGCACGCCGGTGGAGCGGATCCTCGTCGACGAGGGCCGGGTCCGCGGGGTGGAGACGGCCCACGGGGAGCGCATCCTCGCCGACGTCGTGGTCAGCAACGGCGACAGCGTGCGCACCCACCGCGAGTTGCTCGAACCACCCAGCGGCGAGCGCTTCTTCGGCCGCCGGCGGTACGAGCCGGCCTGCTCGGGGGTGGTCCTGTACTTGGGGCTCGACCGCCGCTACGAGCAACTCATCCACCACAACTTCGTCTTTTCAGCCGATCCTCACGAGGAGTTCGAGGCGATCTACCGGCGCGGCGAGCCGGCGCCCGACCCCACGTGCTATGTCTGCGCCCCCGCGGTCACCGAGCCGGGTGTGGCGCCGCCGGGGGGCGAAGCGCTGTATGTCCTCGTCCACACTCCCTACCTGCGGCCGCACCACGACTGGAAGGCGATGTTCCCCGCCTACCGGAAGCGGATCATCGAGAAGCTGGAGACGACCGCAGGCCTGCACGACCTGGAACGGCACATCGTCTTCGAGCGGGCACTCACTCCCCAGGACATCCACGATCGCTACCGCGTCCTCGACGGGGCGATCTACGGGCTGGCCAGTCACGGCCGGTTCTTCGGCGCGTTCAAACCGGCCAACCGATCGCCCGACGTGCGTGGGCTGTACCTCGCCGGCGGCGCCGCCCATCCCGGTCCGGGCATGCCGATGGTGCTGATGTCGGGCTGGATCGCCGCCGATTGCGTGGACCGTGACCGAGTGGTCGAGCCGGTACAGGCCCCCCGGACGACCGCCACCTGCCCGGCCTGATCGCGTCGGTGCGGAGCCCAGCTGGGTCAGGGAAGGGAGCGGACGGCGATGGCGGCCACGACCGCGGAATCCGACGGCGGACGTCCCGACGCACTCCCCCCTTTTTCCCACCGGCTCAACGATTGGTTCCTGTGGTACGTGGGCGGCTACCTGCAGCGACACTTCCACGCCCTCCGCCTCCTCGCCGATCCCGCCGGGCCACCGCACCCGGGCGACCGCCCGCTGTTGATCTACACCAACCATCCCGGCTGGTGGGATCCGCTGGTGTTCCTCACCGTGGGCCGGATCCTCTACCCGGGCCGAAAAAGCTACGGACCGATCGATGCCGCGGCCCTGTGTCGCTACCGCTTCCTGGAGCGGATCGGGTTCATCGGGATCGATCCCGCCAGCCGGTCGGGCGCGGCGCGGTTCCTGCGGATGGCGCGGGCGGCAGCGACACGGCCCGACGTGATCTTCTGGTGCACGGCGCAGGGGGAATTCGTCGACCCGCGGACCCGACCGCTCCGGCTGCGGCCCGGCATCGCCCACGTGGCCGCGGCGGGGGGCCGCGGCTGGATCCTCCCGCTGGCGGTCGAGTATCCATTCTGGACCGAGCGTCTCCCCGAGGCGCTGGTGGCATTCGGCACGCCGCTGGAACTGGAACCGGCGGGCGACCCCCGGGGGTGGCAGGAACGGCTCACGGCGGCGCTCGAGGCCACGCAGGACCGCCTCGCCGCCGCCGCCAGCAGCCGCGACCCGCGGCGGTTCCGCACGCTGCTCAGCGGACGGGTGGGTGTGGGGGGCCCTTACGACGTGTGGCGCCGACTGGTGGCGCGGCTGCGCGGGCAGCGTTTCGATCCCGCCCACGCGGCCGAACCCCCGGAGGGCACGCCATGACGCTCGCGGTCGTGTGCCTCGCAGCCCTGCTGACGGCGGCTCTCCCCGCCCTTCTCACGTACCGCAACCTCCGGCTCTTCCGGCCCGCTCCCATGCCCGCCCCCGGACCGCCCCCGCGGGTGTCGGTGCTCGTGCCGGCGCGCGACGAGGCGGCGGCCATCGGCGGGCTCCTCGACCATGTCCTCGCCAGCCATGGGGTGGATGTGGAGGTGGTGGTCCTCGACGACGACAGCCACGACGACACCCGCGCCATCGTCAGCCGGCGGATGGCCACCGACCCGCGGGTGCGGCTGGAGGCGGGGCGGCCGCTGCCGCCCGGTTGGTGCGGCAAACAGCACGCCTGCAGCCAACTGGCCGACGCGGCCCGCGCCGACACCTGGGTGTTCCTCGATGCCGACGTGCGGATCGCCCCGACGGCCCTCGCCCGGGGGCTCGCCTTCCTCGAGAAGAGCGGTGCCGATCTGGCCAGCGGTTTTCCCCGCCAACTCACCAGCCACGCCGCCGACCGGTTGCTCCTGCCGCTGATCCACTTCATCCTCCTCGGCTTCCTGCCGCTCGACCGCAGCCGCCGCGACGGCACCCCGGGGCTGGCGGCCGGGTGCGGTCAGTTCTTCATCACGCAACGCCACGCCTACCGGCGGGCGGGCGGCCATGCCGCCATCAGGCAGTCGCTCCACGACGGGCTCATGCTGCCGCGGGCCTACCGGCGCGCCGGCCTGCGGACCGACATCTTCGACGCCACCGACGTCGCCACCTGCCGGATGTACGCGGGCAACCGGCAGACCCTCGCCGGGCTGTCGAAGAACGCCACCGAGGGGATGGGGTCCCCAACCACGATCCTCCCCTTCACGATCCTGCTCGGCTGCGGCCAGGTGCTGCCGGTGGTGCTCGTCGCTGCCGGGATGGCGACGGGATGGCGGGGTTGGCCGGCGTGGGCCGCGGGCACCGCCACGCTCGCGGCGATCCTCGCCCTGGGCACCCGAGCCGCACAGGACCGCCGGTTCGGCGCCGGCCGCCTGGGGTGGGTCGGCCATCCATTGGGGGTCTTCGTGCTCCTGGTCATCCAGTGGGTGGCGCTGGCACGGAAAGGGCTCGGTCTGTCGACGACGTGGCGCGGACGCGCTCTCCGGCCCCAGTAAAGACACCTCAGTGACGGCACGTCGGTGACGGGGATCCAGGCGGCTTCCCGTCAGCTCCGGCAGGCACGGTCGCGGGCGCGGAGGACCGTCGCCTCCGCTTCGGCCACCGTGGCGGCGACGACGGTGAGGTGTCCCATCTTCCGTCCCGGGCGTGGCTCCGACTTGCCGTACAGCGTGAGGCTCACCCCAGGCAGCGCCAGCGCGGCGGGCCAGTCGGGTTCGCCACCGGCCCAGCAATCACCGAGGAGATTGGCCATCGCCGCCGGCGCCAGTTGCCGGGGCGACCCCAGAGGGAGGCCGCACACCGCCCGCACCTGCTGCTCGAACTGGGAACAGGCACACGCCTCCACGGTGAGATGGCCGGAGTTGTGTGGTCGGGGGGCGATCTCGTTGACGAGGAGCCGGCCGTCGCCCGTCAGGAAGAACTCCACACACCCCACGCCGACGAAATCGAGCGCCTCGAGCACCGCAGTGGCGAGCCGCTCGGCCTCCGCCTGCACCGGCCGGGGCAGGGGGGCGGGGGACGTGGTCACGTCGAGGATGTGGTGGCGGTGGCGGTTGTGGACGGCCGTGAACGGTGCGATCGCGCCGTCGGCACCGCGCGCGGCGACGACGGAGAGCTCGGCGATGAAATCGACCCACGACTCCAGCACGAGCTCGCCCGGCCCGAGGGCCTGCCATGCGGCCGCCACCTCCGCGCGATCGACCACCCGGCGCTGCCCCTTGCCGTCGTAGCCGAAAGCGGCGGTCTTGAGGACTGCCGGCAGCCCCACGTGGGCGACCGCCGCCTCCAGCCCGGCGGCGTCGCGGATCAGAGCGTGGGGCACGACCGGGAAGCCGTGCCGCACGAGGAACGCCTTCTCGCGGCCGCGGTCCTGCACGGTGTGGAGGACGGCGGGGGCGGGCCGGACAACGATCTGCGCCGCGAGGGCGCCGGCGGCGGCGGCCGACACGTTCTCGAACTCGAACGTCAGTGCGTCGAGGCCCCGCGCCACGCCAACGAGCGCGGCCGGATCGTCGAGCGGCACGACGTGGAGCCGGTCGCAGTGCCGCGCGGCCGGGCAGTCGGCCACGTCCGAGAAGACCTCGACGCGGTACCCCATCCGCCTCGCCGCCATGGCGAACATCATCCCCAACTGTCCGCCACCGAGCACGCCCAGCCGCGCACCGGGTGGCAACGGCCCGGTGGCCGCGGTCACCGGCGCCGGGCTGGGTCTGGCGGTACTCACCGGGTCGACACCCGGGGAACCGCGCCCCCCTCGACGCCATCGAGGCCGTCGCGCAACACGCGGTCGGTCTGGCCTTGCCGGTAGGCCACCAGGCGCTCCGCGAGGCGCGGATCACCGAGGGCGAGCACGGCCACCGCCAACAGCGCCGCGTTGGCGGCCCCGGCCGGTCCGATCGCCAGCGTACCGACCGGAACTCCGGCCGGCATCTGCACGATCGAGAGGAGCGAATCGACCCCGCGGAGCACGGCCGACTCCACCGGCACACCGAACACCGGCAGACAGGTCTGGGCGGCGATCATCCCCGGCAGGTGCGCCGCCCCACCCGCGCCGGCAATGATCACCTTCAGGCCCCGCGCCGCCGCCTCACGGGCGAAGACTCCCATCCGCTCGGGCGTGCGATGGGCCGACACCACGGCGCACTCGTGCGGCACGCCGAACTCGGTGAGCACGACCGACGCACGCTCGAGCGTGCCCCAATCGGAACGGCTCCCCATCACCACCGCCACCAGGGGCGGTACGACGGGGGCGGCGGGCTCGGTGGTGGCCGCCATGGCGGGGCCCTCGCGGAGGCGGGAAAAACGACCGGCGCAATCTTCACGATTCACCCCCGGCGATGCAACGACAACCCCCGGGCCGTTGACGACGACGCCCGACCGACGGACCATTCCCTGCCCGGTCACCCGCTGTCCTCGAGGTGCACGATGGAACATGCGTTGCCCGACACCCTGCCCGTGCCCTGGCCGGACTCGGCCGTGGAGCCGCCGGAAGCGACGCGCGCGGCGCTCGATCGCGCGGTCGCCCTCCTCGCCGGCGGTGGCCTGGTGGCGATCCCGACCGAGACGGTCTATGGCCTGGCGGCGGTGGCGGTCGATGCCACCGCAGTCGGACGGATCTTCACGGCCAAGGGGCGGCAGGCAGCCAACCCGCTGATCGTGCACGTCGCCGACACCGCCATGGCGCGCGGCCTCGCCGCCGAGTGGCCCCCCATGGCCGAACAGATCACGGCGCACTTCTGGCCCGGGCCCATGACGGTGGTCGTGCCCCGCGCTCCTTCGATCCCCGACGCCGTCACGGCCGGCGGCGACACCGTCGCCCTGCGCTGCCCGGCCCACCGCTTCATCCGCCGTCTCATCGCGACGCTCGGCCTGCCCCTCGCGGCACCGAGTGCCAACCGCTCGCTGCGCCTCTCGCCGACGACCGCCGGCCACGTCTACGAGAGCCTCGGGGCCCGCGTCGACCTGATCCTCGACGGCGGGCCCTGCGCGGCCGGGATCGAATCGACCGTGGTCGATTGCACCGGCCCCGATCCGGTGATCCTCCGCCCGGGCCCAGTCACCGCGGAGGAGCTCGGCCGGTTCCTCGGGAGCCCGGTGGCCAGCGTGGCCGACGCTGCGGGTGTGGCCCGTTCGCCGGGACGCCTGCGCCGACACTACGCCCCACGGACACCGCTCGAGGTGGTCACCGACGCACCGCGCCGGATCAGGCAGTTGGCCCGCGCGGGCCGCCGCGCGGGCTGGCTTTGCCTGCAGCCGGAGGCCCCGGTCACCAGGAGCCTCGCCGCCACGGCCGACGTCGTGGTGGTGCCGATGCCGGCCGAGCCCCGGGACTACGCCACTCGGCTCTACGCCACCCTGCATGCCCTCGACCGGCGTTCGCTCGACACCATCGTCGTCGACCCGCCGCCGGCCGACGGGGCGTGGGACGCCGTCCGCGACCGTCTCGATCGCGCGAGTGCCGCCGCAACCGAGACCGACGCCGACGAAGACTCCGGCGCCGAAGCACCCGAATGAACGCCTGCCGATCCCGGTGGGCGGGGTCGCACCCAGTCACACTCCCGGCGCTGAGCGTTCAGCTTCGCAGCCCGCCCGCGGGGCCCGGTTACGCAGCCGGCGCGAGGATCTCGCGCAGGGCCGAGGCGATATCGGGGTACTGGAACACGAACCCGGTCTCGAGAGCCACCCGGGGCAAGACCCGCTGCGAGTCGAAGAGCACCTGGGCGAATTCCCCGAACATCAGCCGCAGCCCCAGGTAAGGCGCCGGGAGGAATGCCGGCCGGTGGAGTTGCCGGCCCAGCGCGCGGGTGAACTCACTGTTGCGCACCGGTTCCGGGGCGACACCGTTGACCGCGCCACGGATCCTTGCCACGTCGGCCGCATGCACGTACATCCGGGCCAGATCGGCGACATGGATCCAAGGCATCCACTGCCGGCCGCTGCCCAGCGGCCCACCGGCCCCCAGACGGAACGGCGTGAGCATTTTCCCGAGTGCCCCACCGCCGCTGCCGAGCACGATCCCCGTGCGCAGCAGGGCCACGCGGATCCCCGCCCCTTCGGCCGCGAGCGATTCCCGTTCCCATTCCCGGCACACGTCGGCCAGGAACCCACTCCCGGGCGGACTGGATTCCACCAGTTCCTCCTCGCCGCGATTGCCGTAGATCCCGACCGCGGACGAAGCCACGAGGGTGGCGGGCTTGTCCGTCGACTGGGTCATGCCGAGAACGAGGTTTCGGGTGCCGACGACCCGGCTGTCACGGATGCGGGCCTTTTGCGCCTCGGTCCACCGCCCTTCGGCGACCGACTCGCCGGCGAGGTGGAACACCGTGTCGACTGCGGAAAAGGCCTCGGCCGGTGGCGGCCCGGCCATTGGATCCCAGCGGAAGATCGGCCCCACGGAGGGGCCCAGGCGCCCGCGGGCCCGCTCGGGGTTCCGCGACAGCACCACCGGGCTGTCGAGGAGCCGCAACAACCGTGGACCGACGAACCCAGTGGCACCGGTGACGAGGGCCCGCATGGCGACTCCTGACGGAAACAACAGCCACCCGCGCCGGCAAAATCCGCATCGGCGCTCGAGCGACTGCGGCAGTATAAACAGGTCCCACCGCCCGCCCTCCCCGCCGCGCCCGAGAATCCCACCGTGCCCGCCTTCCGTGAGTGGGTCGCCTCCGCGATCCGCCCGATCGCCCCGCCGCGATCCGGCCTGCGGCGCGACCTCTGGGTGTCGACCGCCGATGCCGCCGCCTTCAGCGTGATGGTCGGGTGCGGAGAGACCTACATCCCGGCGTTCGCGCTCGAACTGGGGATGGGTCCGGTGGCCGCCGGGATGACGGCCACGGTGCCCGTGCTCGCCGGAGCCTGCCTCCAGCTCGTCACGCCGTGGGGCGTGCGCCTGGTGGGCACCAACCGGGGCTGGGTGATCGGCTGCACCCTGCTGCAGGCGGCGAGTTTCATCCCCATGCTGGTCTGGGCCATCACCGGCACCGCGGCCCTGTGGCAACTGCTCGTCGCCGCCAGCCTCTATTGGTCGGCGGGCATGGCGGGGGCCCCCGCCTGGAACGCCTGGATGGGGACGATGATCCCGGAGAAGATGCGCACCCCCTATTTCGCGCAGCGCAACCGCCTCGGGCAATTCGCCGCCTTTGCCGGGTTCGTGTGTGGCGGGCTGGTGCTCCAGTGGGGTGAATCGCGGGGCCACACGCGGGCGGCGTTCGCGGTGCTGTTCGCCATCGCGGCCGTCTTCCGCCTGGTGTCCACCGCCTGCCTGGTCGCCTGCCGGGAACTCCAACCACCGGGCCGCGGCCCCCTCGCGGTCGCGACCGCGGCTGCGGACGCCGACCGGAGCGCACCGGCCGCGGCGGAATCAGCACCGCGGCTCATCACGCGGCTGGCCACGCTGCTCGGTTCGCGGTCCGCAGCCCTGGTGACGTTCCTGTGGCTGTTCGCCTTCGCCTGCCAGTGTGCCGGTCCCTACTTCACCCCGTTCATGCGCCGGGAGCTCGGGTTCTCGTACCTGGCCTTCATGACGGTGGGGGCCACGAGCTTCCTCGCCAAGGCGCTGGCGCTGCCCGGCATCGGCCGGCTGGGCTCGCGGATCGGTTCGCACCGCCTGCTGTGGGCCGGGGCGCTGGCCCTCGTTCCACTCTCCCTGCTCTGGCTGCCATCGCACGCGGTGCCATACCTGGTGGGCGTGCAGGTGGTGGCCGGGTGCTGCTGGGCCTGTTACGAGCTGGCGGTGGCCCTGCTGTTCTTCGATGCCGTGCCCCCCGCCGAGCGCACCGGCCTGGTCACCGTCTACAACCTCGGCCACGCGGTGGCCACGGTGTCGGGGGCGGCCACCGGGGCGGCCCTCCTCCGCTGGCTGGGAGAAGACCACGCGGCCTATGTCAGCCTGTTCGTCCTGTCGGCCTGCCTTCGCCTGGCGGTGGTGCCGCTGGCGTGGCGGATCCGGATCCCGCACCGGGCGGTCACCCCTCAGGCGCGCGATCAGCCGGTACACCATGTGTGGTGGAAGCTCAGGAAGGCGGTCACCCCTCAGGCGCGCGATCAGCCGGTACACCATGTGTGGTGGAAGCTCAGGAAGGCGGTCACCCCTCACGCGCGCGATCAGCCGGTCGTCCCACAGGGGAACGATCAGCCGCTCTCTCCGCAGGGGCGCGATCAGCCTGCCGTCGGGAACCGCAGTTCGTGCGCGATGCTGTCGAGGAAGGTGCGGGCCCTGCCGTAATCGCCGGCGGGGTACTCTTTCACGTTCTCGCGCAGCACCTCGATGAACTTCGAGACGGTCTGGCGGATCTGCCGCTGGTCCTCGAAGTCGATGCTGCCTTGCGTGGCGGCGCGGTGGGCGAACTGGGCGTCGAGATCCGCGCGGTTGGCGGCGAAGCGCGGATCACGCAGCACCAGCGGATACTCGATGTGGCCGGTGACGGGGTCGAGCTGCATCGAATCGAGCCGCGGAGGGGTGGCCATCTTCGCCAACCGCACCGCCTGCTCCTGCGTGACGCGCGGCCCATTCTCCTCGGCGCGCCGCTCGCGGTTGGTGCGCCGCATGTCAAAGTAGGTGTCGGTCCACTTCGCGCGGTTGTCGATCTCCATCGTCTTCGCCTGCTCCCAGTTCTTCGCCGCCTCCGAGTTCGACAGGTTCGCCTGCCCTTCGGAGCGGATCACCTGGGCATAGCCATAGTCGGCGGCCTGACCAGCGGTCACCGCCATCCCCTCGCCAAACCCACCCCAGCCACCCCACTGGGCGAGCGCGTGGGTGGATCCCAAGGCGACGACGAGCGTGAGGATCCCGCCCGGCAGGCCACGCCGACCGGGGAAGGGCCTGCCGGCCGGATGAGCAGCGGACACCGGCAGCGACCGACGGGAGCAACACGGGGCGGAAGTGATGGGCTTCATGGTTTCTGTTTCACTCGCGGGGATTCGTTGGGCGAACCACCGGGCCGCGCGGGACCGGAAAACTCCAGTGTGACGAAAATCTCGGAAAGTATAATCTACGAAAGATCTGCCGGCGACGTCGATTCGCGCGACCACGAAGGGGTGGGAGTGCCGGTGTCCGTTTCAGGCAGCCTTCGGAGCGTTTCGCATGAGCCGAGTTGTCGCGGCGTGGCCCAGCCGGGCGTCCCAGATCCCGGTGTCCGTCGGCGGGAGTGCCCCCGCCGTGGAAATCCCCGCCACCAGCGGGGTTCGATTCCTGCTCCCCACGGGAGCCCGTGGCACCGCATGGCTGGCGGCCGCGGGGCTTCTCCTGGCCGGCTGCGGGCAGACGAAGGCCCCGGCTCCCCCGCCGCGCAGACCGTCGGCCACTGCCGCGCAGTCGAGCCCTCAGTCGCCGCCCCCCGCAGCCCAGGCCACGGCGGCCCAAGGCAACGGCCCGGCGGCAACGCCGAGCGCCGCAGCCGACAGCGCGCCATCCGGACCGGAAGCCGAGGTGTCGGCCGTGAAGCAGGCAGCCAGCGCCGCGGTAGAAGGGCTCCTCGCTCGGTTCGCCGCGGCCACTGACGAGGATGGCCGGGTCGCGGCCATCGACGACCTCGCCAAACTCGGCGCGGCGGCAAAGCCCGCCCTGAAGACACTCCTCGAGGCCGTGACCGGCACCTCGTCAGTGCGCGTCCGCTGGCACGCAGCCCGGGCCATCGGTCGGATCGGGCAGGAGGCGGTCGGCGCCGTGCCCGCACTGGTCAAGGCCCTCTCCGACTCCGATCCGATCGTGGTCACGCAGTCGGTGGTGGCGCTCGGCGAGATCCGCCGCGATGACCCGCGGCACGACGCCGATCTGCCCGCCGCCGAGGCGGCCTCGTTCGCCCAGGCCCGCGCCGCCCTCCTCGCCGCCTGTGGCCACGGCGACGCGCGCGTCCGTCGCGCCGCGCTGCGGAGCGTGAAGTCGTTCGTCGGCGAGGACGAACTCGGCCCGTTGGTGGTGAAGTTCCTCTCCGACTCCGACCCGGCGGTGATCATGCCATCCCTGCACACCCTGGCCGACATCGGGGAGCCGGTCGTGCCGTTGCTCCTCAAGGCGCTCGAGGATCCCAAGTCGCGCTACTGGGCCAGCGTGGCCCTGATGGAGATGGGTCCCAAGGCAGCCTCGGCGACGGAGCCCCTCGCGGCGCTGTTGGCCACGGGTGAGATCGACGAGCGGATGCAGGCGGGGCTGGCGCTGGCCTCGATCGGTGAGCCGGCGGCCGCAGCGGCGGATGAATTGGCAACGCTCCTCGAGTCGCCGGAAGGGGCCCTCCGCTTTACCGGCGCCTACGCGCTGGGCCGCGTCCGCGGCCCGGGTGCCGACGCGGCGCTGGAAAAGGCCAGCGCCGACGCTGACCCCTTCCTGGCGACGATCGCCACCTGGGCCCGGGCCCGCATCCATCCCGACGACCGGGCGCTCGTCGACCAGGCACTCGATCGACTGACCGCGGGATTGACCAGCGACCGCCCCAACCTGCGTGCCGCGGCCGTCCGCAGCATCGCCGACCTGCGGGGCAGCATCCCCGACGATCGCGAGGCGGCGGTCGCCACCGACGTGGTGAAGCTCCTGGCCGACGGCACACCCGATGTCGCCCGGGCGGCGGCGGAGGCCCTGCTGCAGATGGGGCCGACCGCCATCGATGCCCTGGAGGGAGCGCTCGCCGAACCGGCACTGCAGATGCCGGCGGTGCAACTCCTCTCGGCGCTGGGGAAGCTCTCGAAGCCGGCGGTCGACTCGCTCACCACGACCCTCACCGGCTCCGATCCACTCCTGCGCGGTGAGGCCGCGGTGGCCCTCGGTGCGGTCGGCGCCGACGCGGCCGAAGCGGTGCCGGAGTTGCTCGAACTCGTCTCCGCCACCGACGACACCCCGGCCGATCCCGGCGCCGCTTCCGGGATGGAGTTGGTCGGCAGCACCGCAGGCAATCGCCTGGCTGCCGTGTTCGCCCTGGGCAAGATCGGGCCCGCCGCCGGCAAGGCCGTGGAACGGCTCACGGCGCTCGCCGCGACCGACAGCGACGACATGCTCGCCACGATGGCCTCGTGGGCGCTATTGAGGATCGAGCCTGGTAACCCGGCGCACTATGAGGCCGCCATCCCGCGCCTCCGCAAGGCGCTCCGGTCGGATCGCGAGATGGTGCGGGTCGAGGCGGCACGGGCCCTGGGGGAAATCGGTCACCCGGCCTCCAGCGCGATCGCGATGCTCGAATTGTTGGCCAACGACGACCCTTCGGCGACGGTCAGGGCAGCGGCAGCGGAGGCGGTGCCGAAGCTCAAGGGAGGCCCGGGGGCCCACTGACACCGGCCTGGCATCTCCCGGCGGCCGCCTTTTCAAGGGGCCCGTCCCCGGGTCGGTCCCGGCTGCACCGGGCCCCGTCCGCAGTGACCGGAACGTGATCGCCGGTCACGCAGCCTGGGGGGTTTGGCGCGGCTTGCCACGCCCTCATTGAGCCGTCCGCGGCTTGGTGCCGATGCTCGCAGCGGGTGTCCCGGGGGCGCGTGCCGCCCAGGACGACGAGGCGTCGGAACGCACACCGTGACCACACCGGGCTGGCTTGGCACCCTTTGGCTGACGCGTTTCTCCGGTCCTGCCGGAGAACGGGTCCTCTACCGGCACATCGGTGCGCGGCGGCCGCTGCGGATCCTCGAATTGGGTCTCGGCCGCCTGCGCCGTGCCGAACGGCTCCTCCGGCATGCCGTGGCGACGGCAGCCGGGCAGACGGTGGCCTACGTGGGTGTGGATCGGTTCGAGAGCCGCCAGGCGGAGGACGGACCGGGCGTGTCGCTCAAGGAGGCCCACCGCCGGCTCAGCGGCGTGGCACGAGTGCAACTCGTGCCCGGCAACGTCGACACCAACCTGTCGCGGTTGTGCAACCATCTCGGGGCGTTCGACCTCGTGGTGGTCTCCGCCGACAACCCCGCCCGGCAACTGGAGCGGGCGTGGTTCTTCGTGCAGCGACTGACGTCGCCGGAGACGGTGGTCTTCGCCGAGTCGGACGGCGGTGGCGGGCGGACGACATGGGCCCCGCTGTCACGGGGCCAACTGGCCGACCTCGCGGCCCGCTCGCTGCAGCGCCGGGCCGGGTGACCGGGCGGCCCTGCGGCGTTGATGGCACCGGGGCGCCGGCCGCGGTACATTGCCGTTCTCCAGGCCGCCGGATGTCCGGTTGGCCGGCGACCGCCCCGCACGTTCCGCCCATGCCCGCTCCGCGCACGCTCCTCGACAAGATCTGGGACGAACACGTCGTCTGTGCCCCGCCCGGCGAACTGCCGCTGCTCTACATCGACCGGCACCTGGTCCACGAAGTGACCAGTCCCCAGGCGTTCGAGGGGCTGCGGATCGCCGGCCGTGGTGTCCGCCGCCCCGAGGCCACGTTCGCCACCCCGGACCACAACGTCCCCACCACCGACCGTCGGCTGCCGATCGCCGACCTGATCTCGCGGCAGCAAATCGACACGCTCCGGGCCAACTGCCGGGAGTTCGGCGTCCGCCTCTTCGATCTCGACGACGCCGACCAGGGGATCGTGCACGTCATCGGCCCGGAGTTGGGGATCACCCAGCCCGGCATGACGATCGTCTGCGGCGACAGCCATACCGCCACCCACGGGGCGCTGGGGGCCCTCGCCTTCGGCATCGGCACGAGCGAAGTGGAGCACGTCCTCGCCACCCAGACCCTGCGGCAGGCGAAGCCGCGGTCCCTCGAGCTGCGGGTCGAAGGGCGCCTCGGCCCCGGCGTGACCGCCAAGGACCTGATCCTCCACCTCATCGGCCGACTCTCCACCGAGGGGGGCACCGGCTTCGTGATCGAGTACACCGGTTCCTGCATCCGCGCCCTGCGGATGGAGGAACGGATGACGGTCTGCAACATGTCGATCGAGGCCGGCGCCCGGGCGGGGATGATCGCCCCCGACGCGGTGACCTTCGACTACCTGCGGGGTCGCGACCACGCACCGCGCGACTTCGACGCCGCCGTGGCCCGCTGGGAACGGCTGCCGTCAGACCCGGGCGCGGCCTACGAACGGGTCGAGGTGTTCGACGCGGCCGCGATCGTGCCGCAGGTCACCTGGGGCACCAACCCGGCCCAGGTGGTCGGGGTCGATGGCCGGGTTCCCGATCCCACCACGTTCGCCGATCCTTTCGAGCGCGACAGCGGAGTCCGGGCACTGGCCTACATGGGCCTCACCGGTGGCACGCCGATCGTCGACATCCCGGTCGATCGCGTGTTCATCGGGTCGTGCACCAACAGCCGCATCGAGGATCTGCGCGAGGCGGCCCGGACCGTGCGTGGCCACCGCGTGGCCTCCCGGGTGCGCGCGATGGTGGTGCCGGGCAGCGGCCGGGTGAAGCGGCAGGCCGAGGCGGAGGGGCTCGACCGGGTGTTTCTCGATGCGGGATTCGAGTGGCGGGAGGCGGGGTGCAGCATGTGCCTGGGGATGAATCCCGATACGCTGGCGCCGGGGGAGCGCTGCGCCTCGACGAGCAACCGCAATTTCGAGGGCCGGCAGGGGAAGGGGGGTCGCACGCACCTCGTGTCGCCGGCGATGGCGGCCGCGGCGGCGGTGGCGGGCACGTTCGTCGACGTCCGTCAGTGGCACGACCACGCCTGATCCCGATTTCCCTTGGGGGCAGCGATGCAACCCTTCACGATCCACGCCGGTGTCGTCGCCGCACTCGACCGGGCCAACGTCGACACCGACCAGATCATCCCCAAGCAGTTCCTCAAGCGGATCGAGCGCACGGGATTCGGACGGTTCCTGTTCTTCGACTGGCGGTTCCTTTCCGACGGCACCCCCGATCCACGTTTCGATCTGAACAAGCCGGAGATGGCCGGGGCGACGATCCTCCTCGCCCGTCGGAACTTCGGCTGCGGTTCGAGTCGCGAACACGCCCCGTGGGCCCTCGCCGACTACGGCTTCCGCGCGGTCATCGCCCCGAGCTTCGCCGACATCTTCCATTCCAACTGCTTCCAGAACGGGATGCTGCCGGTCACGCTGAGCGAGGATGCCGTCGACGAACTGTTCCAGCGGGCGGCGGCCTGCAGCCGTGAGGGGCGGCCCCTGCGCCTGTCGATCGATCTCGAGTCGGGCGTGGTGCAGGTGCCCGAGGCCGAGGCCGCAGGTCGGCCGTTCCGCCACACGTTCGCCACCGACCCGTTCCGGCGTGACTGCCTGCTCCGCGGTCTCGACGCCATCGCCCTGTCGCTGGCGCACGCTGACCGGATCGCGGCCTGGGAACGGTCCCACGGGATCGGCGCTCCACCGGCGCCGTCACGGCCATGACCGGCCGGCGGCGGTTCATCGGTGGCCTTCTGGCGGCCGGCGGTCTGGGCACGGCCCGCGGGCTCCGGGCCGCGGTCGCCGAACCGACGCTGGCGACCGTGATCGAGGGGATCGGCGCCGCCGGGCCGCTGGCAGTCACCCGCACCGGACAGACTTTGTCGGTGCTCGACGCGTCGCGACGCCGGGTCGTGGCCCTCGATCCCGCCGAGCCGACGAAGCGCTGGACCTCCATCGAGGCCGAGGGGGACGACGGCGCGGTACTCGCTGCGATGGCGAGCCTCGACTCGAGCACCCTGCTGGCGGTGTGGCAGTCGGGCGACGGGTGGTCGCTCCGTGTGCACCGGGTCCGTCCGCCCGCCGACGACACCGCCCCGGCAGCGACCCTGCAGGCGCTCCCGCTGGGGCGGGCTGGAGGCCCGACCGGACGGGTCGATCTCGTCGTCAGCCCGTCGCGGAACGTGGTCGCCGTGGCAGGACTGCCGGCGCCACTTCCTCCGTTGCTCCGCGGGCGCATCACCGGAGCGCGGATCGACCCGCTCTCCGATCGCCGCTGCCCGACGCTCGCCGACCGGCGCTTGGGAGGCCTGGCCTTCGGGCCGGGCGATGAGTGGATCCTCCTCACCATGCCCGCGGGGGCCCCGACGGCCGCGGCACGACTCGACTGGTTCGCACCCGGCGGGGGCCACCTCCTCGATCTCGACACCGCACTTCCGGGGGCGCGCCATGCCGCCTGGGACAACGAATCGGGGCTCCTCTACTCACTCGCCGGGGTGCCCGACGCGCCTCGGCATCCGGAGGGGCTGTGGCGCGTCGACGCCGTGCTCGAGCAGGGTCGGCAGACCTGCCGGCCGGTGTGCGTCGCGCGCTTGGAACAAGCCCACTCGCTCGTCTGCCTGCCGCGGCACACGGTGGTGGTCAGCCAGACGACGGGCGGGGGGCGGGTCACGCGGATCACCGTCCCCGACGTGCCGATGGACGCCGCCACACCGGGCGCTGCGGCGCCGGCGGAGTGAGGACAAGGCAAGAGCCGCTGGTTCAGCGACCACGGGCACCGGGGCAGGGGAGCAGCACATGACCACGTCGCGACGGGCACGGATCGAGGAGATGCTCGCGGCCGACCCGGGGGACGTGTTCCTCCGCTACAGCCTGGCGCTCGAACTGGAGGGCGCCGGGGAAACCGACGCCGGGATCGCGATCCTCGCGGCCCTGGCCGCGGAAGCGCCCCCCTACGTCCCCGCGTTCCACATGGCGGGCCGGCACCTGGCGGCCCGGGGCCGCTTCGACGAGGCCCGCTGCTTCCTCCGCGACGGCATCGAAGAAGCCCGCCGGCAGGGTCAGGAGCACGCCGCCGGTGAGATGGCCGGCCTGCTCATGGATTTGGGATCGGCCGGGGAACAGGAAAATCGGTAGCGGGCCTCTCGGCCCCACGGCTAGCGGGCGTCTCCGCCCCACGGCTGATCCTGAATCCCATGTCGGTGATCATCGCGTAGTCGGCGGCGGGCGGCTGACCCGGTGTGGTCAGGTAGTCGCCCACGAAGATGGAGTTGGCCGGGTAGAGGCCGAGCGGTTGGAGGCTGCGGAGGTGCACCTCGCGGCCGCCGGCGATGCGGATCTCCGCCTCCGGGTTCACCAGCCGCATCATCGCCAGGCCACGGAGGCAGTCCCGCGGCGAAAGACGGTCCGAACCAGCCAGGGGCGTGCCGTCGATCGCCGTGAGGAAGTTCAGAGGGATCGACTCGACCCCGAGGTGGCGCAATTCGAACGCCATGTCCACCAGATCCTCCGGCTCCTCCCCCATCCCCATGATCCCGCCGCTGCACAGGGCCAGGCCCGCCTCCCGGCAGGCCTGCAGGGTGGCGAGGCGATCGGCGTGGGTGTGGGTGGTGCAGATCGAAGGGTAGTGCCGGGCGCTGGTGTTGAGGTTGTGATTCACCTTGTCGACACCGGCGGCGGCCAGCCGCTGGGCCTGCCGGGCGTCGAGCAGGCCCAGGCAGGCGCACACGTTGAGGTCGTGGCGGGCCTTGATCTTCGGCACGATGTCGCACACGGCGTCGATCTCGCGCTCGGTCGGGCCACGGGCCGAGATGACGATGCAAAACGTCTTCGACTGCCGCTCCGCCGCCACGCGGGCCGCATCGAGGAGCGTCTCGGGAGCGAGGAGGTTGTACCGGGGGATGTCGGCCGACGAGACCTTCGACTGCGAGCAGTAGCCGCAGTCCTCGGGGCAGAGTCCGCTCTTGGCATTCATGAGGAAGAACAACTGCACGGTGTTGCCGAAATGCCGGTGACGAACCCGGTAGGCCGCGGCGAGCACGTCGAGCAACTCCTCGTCACCCGAGGCGAGCACCGCGCGGGCCTCGTCGCGGTCGACCATTCCGCCCGACAGCACCCGATCGGCGAGTCCCGCCCAGCCACCGGCGGGTTTCCGCGGCGGCTCCACCGCGGAACGGGGGCTGCGCGAGGGGGACGCGGCGGGCAGGTCGACGGTGCTCATGCGTGGGCATCTCCGGGATTCCGCTCCGCCCCCGTGGGCCGTGCGGTTCAGGCGGCTTGGGGAGAATGTAGGCGACCGCCCGGTCCAGGGAACAGCCCCCGGGGTCGCACCCGGACCGACCGCCGGCGGCGGGGCATGCCGGTCGCGCCGGTGATCCGGGCCCCCCCGGCACGACCGGCAAAAGCTTTCGCTTCCGGTCGACCGATACAGACGATTGGACGATCAGTTCTTTCCCGAGGACGTGACAGCCATGCTCCGCCCCCGTCTGCCGGCGACGATCCTGACCGCGGCCCTCTCCGCGGCCACGTTCGACATGGTGCCTGCGGCACCCGTGGAGAAGGCCAAGGAGAACGAAAAGGCCTACGCGGTCGTCGGTCAGTCGACCGAGTCGACGGCGGCGACCGGACGGAAGCCGCTGGCCAAGCGCATCGCCGCCGCCAACCAGCCGATCCGCGTGGCGGGCCCCGCTTGGCAGGGCCCGCGGCCGGACGAGCGCGCCGTGGTGGTCGCGCCGCTGGGCGACACCGATGGTCGCCCGGTCGACGTCCCGGCGAACGATACCGCTCAGGCAACCCCGGGGCCGACGATCCCCGCCGCCCCGCCGACGATGTTGGTCGAAGTGCCGCTGCCGCCCACCGCGATCGACCCCGCCATCGAGGCTCCGGGCCGGGTCGCCGAGCCCCCACTGGTGGCGACGCTCCCCGCCACTCCCGCCGTCGAATCGGCCCCGGCGGCCGAGTGGACGTCGGCGGTGATTGGCGCGGCCGACCCGGTCACGGCGGCCACCGACCCGTCCGCCAGTGGCGACACCATGCCCGCGGAGGAGGCCACCCCGGCGGCCCCGACGATGGCGAGCGTGCCCCGGGTCCGGGAACGGCTGAAGACGGAGTACGAGCCCTCGGCGACACCGTTCCTCGACAAGTTCCGCTCCACGCTCACGCGTCTGCCCCGTCCGCTCGGTCTCATCCCCGCCCCGCACACGGCCTCGTCCCAGGCGGATCATCCCCAGCCCTCCGCGCCACGGCAGCGCGATCCCCACGACGCGCGGCAGCGCGGTGCCGCCCGCAAGCCGGTGGCCACCGCACCGGTGGCCGTGGCTGACGGCCCCGCCATCGAACAACCGCCGGCCGCAACGCCGGCCGCGGCCGAACTGGTGGCCACGGTCGGGGCGGATACCGCCACGGCGACCCGACCGGACGACGGGACGACGGCCGACGGTGGCGCCCCGGCCCCCGACACCGGCTCCACCGCGGCGCCGGCCTCCGCGGCCGACGCGGCCCTCGTGGCGGTGATGGCAGACGACCCACCCACCCCGAGCGACGGCGCCGCCTGCGACTGCGTTGAAGAAGGCGTTGAAGAAACCGCTCCCCCCGCCCAGGAGCAGGCGACGGCACTGGCGGAGAGCACCGAGACGCCCGCACCGCCGACTGCCACACCCCACCACACGCGGCATGCGGCCCAGCGCAGCCAGACCCACCGCCCGATGCCCGCACCACAGCGCGACCTGCTCGTCGATCGGCTGCGAAACGCGTTCGCCCGCATGCCGCGTCCGCTGGGCCTGGTGCCCATGCCCGCCGGTCAGGCCGGGGGGGCCGCACCGGCCCATCGTCATTCGGCTGGGGCCAGCGGCATGGCGGCCTCCGCACCACGGCGGTCCCCGGCGGGAGCGCCCGGCGGCATGTCCCCCGACGAGCGGGCGGTGCCGGCACGAGACAGCACCGCGACAGACACCCTGCTGACCGGCGGCGATGGATCGAACAACGACGTGGCGATCGCGGGCGGCAGTGCCGACGCCGCCGTGGCTGATCCGGCACCCGCGGTCGCGACGACCGTCACGCCGTCCTCACCGCCACCGTCGACACCGCCACCGTCGACACCGCCACCGTCGACACCGCCGGCGACGCGGGCACCTCCGCCCCCGACGCCACCGCCCCGACGACAGACACTCCGGCCGACCGCAGCGCACCGTCGCGTTCGCAACCGGCCGCCGCGATACCGTCCCCCACTCCCCGGGCCCCGGCCCGACACGTGCACCGGCAGGCGGCGGCCCCGCGCACCGTCCGCGATCATCTCGAGGCGGCGATGGCCGCGATGCCGCGCCCGCTCGGTCTGCTCCCCGCGCCCACGCTGCACCGGACCGCGACCCCGGCGACGCACCACCACGCGCATGCCAAGCAACCCGCACCGGCCGCCCCGCGCCCCGCCCTGGCGACGGCAGCGACCACCACCAGCGGCAGCGCGGGGCACGTCTCCCCGGCCAGCGGAGCGCTGCCATCCCCAGGTGAACCGACCGCCACCACCGCCGCGGGAACCGCGCAGGTCGGTCCGGCGGCCGGCGCCGGCCCCGACGCGCCGGCGCTCGACAGCGTCCGGATCGTGGAACAGGCGATTGCAGCGGAAGCGACCGCAGCCCCGGCCGCTCCCGAAGTCATCGACCTGCAAATCGAAGGCCTCCCCGATGCCACGCCGACGGGCGAAGCCTTCGAACTCACGATCACCATCCACAACGGCTCTTCGCGGCCGCTCTCGCGGGTGGCGGCCACGGTGTTCTTCGCCGAGCAGATCGAACCGGTTGGCGCCGGCACCTGGCCGGTCCGGCTCGCTCCGGGGGTGATCGCTTTCGATCCCCTCGACTGCGTCGCCCCCGGCGAGACCGTGAGCCTGCCGATCCGTGCGGTGGGAGTCGTGGCCGGGGACTGCGCCTACCGTGTGACGCTCGAATGCCCCGAGATGGAGGAGTCGCTCGTCGCCGACGGCAGCCTGACGGTGTCGGCGCCCGCCACCCCGGCCCGCTGAAGGCCAGCCAGCCCGACCCGCGATCGGCCAGTTCACGCACGGCCGGCACCCTCACGCCGGACGGCCCAGCTCCAGGGGGAACGGCGTGAGCAGTTCGAGGCCGCTGGCGGTAACCAGGTAGTCGTTCTCGAGGCGCAGGCCACATTCCAGGCCGTCGCCATACAGCGCCGGCTCCACGGCGATCACCTCCCCCTCCACCAGGGTGTCGTCCCAGTGGGGGTTGAGGTGCGGCGGCTCGTGGACGAACAGGCCGATGCCGTGGCCCAGATGGCTCGACCAGCTCCCCACCGGGGCGGTCGCCAGCCAGTCGTGGACCGCCTGGTAAATGTCGCGGCAGCGGACACCGGGGCGGGCCATCCGTTCGACGACGTCGAACGCGCCGCACACGTGGCGCCACGCGCTGTGCTGCAGTTCCGTGGGCCGGCCGTCGACGGCGATCGTCCGGGCATTGTCGGCCCAGTAGCCGCGACAGGCGGGGCCGAGGTCGAGGATGTAGAGCTCCCCCGCGCGGCACGCCCGCGGCCGCGGCGGTCCGCCGCGCACGCCGCTGGCGTAGTCGTTGCCGGTGCCGGTGAGCATCTCGCCGCAGGACCGCACCGCCGCCGCCTGGAGCGCGGAAAACACCTCCAACTCGTCGATCCCCGGCCGGATGATCTCCCGCGCCACCCTGTACATCTCCCCGGTGGCGGCGATCGCCCGGCGGAGGAGGGCCAATTCATCGGGGTCCTTGCGCCGGCGCGATTCGATGAGGTGCGGCTCGATGTCGACCAGCGTGGCCGAGCCCAGCAGCCGCGTCACGTGGGGGGGACAGGCCGACCATTCGACCCCCACGCGGCGCAGCGACCGGCGCCCCGCAAGCCAGCCGGCGGCGGCAGCGGCGGAGGATTCGCGCTGGTCCATTCGCAGCGTCGAGCGCCACTTCGCCTCATAGGTGGCGATATCGTCGGCGGCGGCGATCGCCGGCCGGTCGGGACAGACCACCAGCGCCCGGCCGGTCGCATCGAGGGCGAACAACGGGCTGAAGCGCCAGTCCCAGCGCGGGCCGGCGAGGTACTGGACGTGCTCCGGCATCACGACGACGACCGCATCGAGGTCGAGCGGCGCCAGGCGCTCGAGCAGGCGGCGTTGCCGCTCGCGGCACAGCACCGGGTCGAGCCAGGGTTGGCCATCCACTGCAGGAGCCTCCGCCGGGCGGACGCTCGCCCCCCGGCCCGCGGCCCCGGCCACCCGCGACCACACGGCGCCGGGACGGGGTACGGCCCGGGAGTGTAGCAAGCTGCGACGGCACGGTGTCGGAGGGGCACGCCGGCGCGTGCTTTCGGACGAGGGCACGCGGCTTTCGTCGGGGGGTGCGGACGCCGGCGCGGTCCCGGCTCCGGAGGATCGGCTCACCCGCCGGTGCCGCAGCCCAGCAGCGCCGCCCGGCTGGCGATCCCGCGCTGCCGCCGCCGGAGGCGGGGCGGCACGGCCATGAACGAGGCGGCGACGGCCGCCATCTCGCCGGCGGTGGTCTGCGCGTCGAACCCCATGCCCGGCTCATCGACCAGGCCCAGCCATTCCGCCGCCATGTCGCCCCCGCCCGGGGCGTCGCCAGTCCGGCCCGGCTCCAGCACCGCGGCAATCGACTGGATCGGCAGGCAGCGGACCGGCAGGGCGTCGGCACCGACGGCGATGGTGGCGCGCGTGAACGGGGTGACGGGACGGTCGGGACGGACGACGGAGAGGATGGGCATGGGCTGGGCTCCTGTCATCGACGTTGAAGACCGGACGGCGGTGACCGCCGCCTTGAACGCATGCCTGAAGGTGCAGATTCGATGCCAGGCACTGAAAATCCGTGGAACGGGTGCCGGGGGCCCGCGCTCCCACGCACAAAGAGTGCAGTCAGTCCCGTTTCACAGGCAACCGGGCAAGTACGGCGAACGGCACCGACAGGAGAAGCGGGAACGCCGTCCGGGTTTTTGCAAGAACTGCAACCGGTCACCAACCGCCGGGCATCTTCAGAAAGGGACGTCGATCCCGTCATCGAAGCCATCACCGGCCAGCCCGTCGCCGGCGAGGGGCCCCACGTCGGGCCCGTCTCCCCGCGGGCGGCCGCGCCGCTCGGGGCCGCCGCTGAACCCCCCCTCGCCACCGCCGAAGCCGCCTTCGACCACCGACTCCTCGGCCGGGGCCACCTGCTTCAACTGCCGGAGGGCATCGCGGAGTTGGGCGGCGCGCTCGTAGTTCTCGGCGCGCACCGCGTCGGAAAGCTGCTCGTCGAGCGTGCGGCCGACGTCGTAGCGCTCGCGGACGCTCTCGCGCATCTGCTCCAGCCGTCGCACGAGCTCGTCTTCGGAGTACTGGTCGGCCGCGTCGTAGCGGGCGAACAGGTCGCGGAACCGATCGAGCCCGGCGTTGATCTCGTGGATCGCCAGGGCCGGTCCCTTCTCCTCGAGGGCGGCCAGGGCCCCCGCCTGCACCCGGTGGAAGAGCACGAACGGGCGGTACTGCTCGTGCGACAGCGTCCATTCGTCGTCGGGGGAGTGTTCCTTGACGAAGTCCATGAAGGCGAGGCTGTGGTCGGCATCGCGGGCGGCCCGGCGGTACTCGCGGAGCGACAGCCAGCAGATCCGACGGTGGTAGTACTGGACGAACTCCCGATCGGCCTCCACGCACTGCTCGCGGTTGAGGCGGAAGGAATCGCCGGACCGGATCGCCTCCCCGACGAGGTAGTCGTAGTAGGTTTCCGCCCCGTGGGGGTGCTCGCCGTCGGGCCGCTGCTCGGTCTCCATCTGCAGCAGCCCCATGTCGACCCGCATCTGGATCACTTCCCGACCGCTCCGGGTTTTCACCAGACGGGCACTGACCTCGCCGGGCCGGAATGGCCAGCCCTTCAGCACGGTGTCGATGTCGCGGGGGGATGGCATGCGGCGTCTCGTCCTGGAGGAACCCGGCCCGCTGGCAGCGGGACCGGACGCGGTTCCGGTCGCCATCGATTATAGCAACGACCACCGCCCCCGGTCCCGTGAGGGTTTCACTCGTCGGACCCGCGCCGCAACGACTTCTTCATGCCGGTCCGGCGTTTTTGCTCGAGGCGCTGGGCCACCGCCGAACGCGGCACGCGCGTGGGGCGCCGGCGGCGCGGCGTGACCAGCGCCGCCGCCACGAGGGCGGACAGTTTCGCCACGCAGGCGGCGACGTTGCGCGGCTGCTCGCGGTGCACCTGACTGGTGATCACGAGCACACCGTCGGCCGCGGTGCGCCCGGCGTTGCGAGCCGCCAGCCGTTGCCGCGCCCCGGCATCCAGGCCCGGGCAGCGGCCCGGGTCGAAGTGCAGCACGGCCTTGCTCGAGGTGCGGTTGACGTGCTGCCCACCGGGCCCGCTCGACCGGACGAACTGCCATTCGAGCGCCGCCGCCGGGATCACCAGCCGACCATCTCCGACCCGGATCTCCTTGGGCAGCGGCATGTGCGGTAGCCTGTCGAGGTCCGGTGCCGACGGAACCGCTCCGCGGCGCCCGCCCCGAGCCACCAGCATGGCCTGCCGCCCCGTGGGCCGGCAACCGATAGGATGCGCGTCACGCACGGAGCCACGACCGACATGCCTTCCATGTGCACCTCGCGCCGCCGCAGCGGCCTCGCCCCGCACCGCGCCTCCCCCCGGCGCCTCACCCGGCGCCATTTGCTGGCGGCGGCCGCAGCCCTGGGCGCCGCGCCCCGGCTCCACGCCGCCCCGCCAACCGACCTCTCCACGCGGGCCGGAGAAGACTGGCCCGGCTTCCTCGGCCCCACGGGCAACGGACGCAGCAGCCTGGCACCACTCCCCACCCGTTGGCCGGAGAGCGGTCCGCGGGTGGCGTGGCACCTCGAATTGGGGGAGGGCTATGGCCCGCCCGCGGTGGCCCTGGGGCGGACGCTGGTGTTCGACCGCTTCGGACCCCAGACGCGGCTCCGGGCCCTCGAGGCGGAGACAGGCCGCCTCCTCTGGCAGCAGACCGCGGCGGCCGACTACACCGACATGTTCGGCTACGACGGCGGTCCGCGCGCCGCGCCGGTGATCGCCGACGACGCCGTGCTCACCTACGACCCCGAGGGGCGGCTCGTCTGCCGGGCGCTGGCCGACGGCAGGCTGCGGTGGGAGGTCGACACCGCGGCGCGCTACCACGTGATCCCCAACTTCTTCGGCGTCGGGGTGGCGCCGTTGGTGATCGACGGAGCCGCCGGGGTTTTGGTGGTGGTGCCGGTGGGTGGCAGCCCACCCGGAACGCGTCCGGCCGCCCCGGACCGGCTCGACACGGTGCGCGGGCTCGACAGCGGATTGGTGGCCTTCGACCTGGCGACCGGCGCCGAGCGGTGGCGGGCCAGCGCCGAATTGGCCAGTTACAGCTCCCCGACGGTGGCGCGGATCGGCGGGCGGCCGCGGATCGTGGCCTGGATGCGCGACCGGCTGCTCCTCGTCGATCCCGACCAGGGGGCGGTGCTCGACAGCCTGCGTTTCCGGGCCGACGAACTGTTCAGCGTCAACGCCGCCAACCCCGTGGTCGTGGGCAGCGAGATCCTCCTCTCGGAGACGTATGGCCCTGGCAGCGCCCTGGTGGACGCGGCCGGCGATCGGCTGCGGATCGTCCGCACCGATCCCCCCGGCAGCCGGCCCGCACGTTCGCTGCGGAGCCACTGGGGGACCCCGGTGATCCACGAGGGGCATCTCTTCGGCTCCAGTGGCCGCCATGCCGGCGACGCACAACTGCTATGCGTTGACTGGGCCACCGGCCAGGCCACGTGGCACGAGCCCGGCCTGGGCCGGGCGAGCCTGGCCCTCGCCGACGGACACCTGATCGTTCTCGGGGAATACGGCGACCTGATCCTGGCGCGGGCCACCCCGGAGCGCTACGAAGAGGTGGCGCGGACGCGACTGCGCGACAGGGGATCGGAACTGCTGGTGCCACCCTGCTGGGCGGCGCCGGTGATCGCCCGAGGGCTGCTCTTCGTGCGCGGCCGCGGCCGGATCGTGTGCGTCGACCTCACCGCCTGACGCGCCGCCACCGGCCGTGCGGGAGCGCTGGTCGCCGTGGTGTCAAGAGCCGATCCGGGTTGCTTCACCGCGGTGGAGAATCGTCCGGTTCCCGGCAGAGCAGCAGTCTTGTGAACTTCTCTGGACATGCCGCGCCGACCCGTTCCATACTTCGCCCCACCCGTCACGAGCGCGGTGTGCAGTCCGTGCTGACCGGCAGCGCGACTGGCCGGTGAGGTGCCACAAAGCCACAGCACCACGGATTCCGTTCAGGGCTTCCATGTTGCACGCGTCGATCAGTGAAGTGACCACCCTCCGCTGGGATCTCGGCACGGAGATCGACCACCTCGTCCGGCACGGCTTCGACGCCATCGCGCTGTGGCGGACGAAGCTCTCCGACATCGGCCCCGATGCCGCCCGGTCGCTCCTCCGGCGGGCCGGGATCCGGGTGTCGAGCCTGCAGTGGGCGGGCGGGTTCACCGGCAGCGACGGCCGGTCGTTCCGCGAGAGCCTCGCCGACGCCCGCGAGGCGATCGAAAACGCGGCCCTTCTGGGGTGCTCCGCCCTGGTGGTCCACGCCGGCTGCCGGGGGGGCCACACGGTCGCCCACGCCCGCCGGCTGGTGCTCGAGGCCCTGGGCACGCTCGCCCCAGTTGCTGCCCGTGAGGGGGTGACGCTGGCGGTGAAGCCGTTCCATCCCGCCCAGGCGGCCGGCTGCGGTCTGCTCGGCGGTCTGCCGGCCACCCTCGCCCTGGTGGAAGAATGTGATCATGCCGCCGTGGGAATCGCCCTCGACTGCTGGCAGTTCGGCCATGAACCTGACCTTCTGGCCCGGCTCCCGCACCTCGTTCCCCACCTCGCCGTGGTCCAGGTGGCTGACGGACAGGTCGGCGACGGTCGGCAGGCCGATGGTTGTGCGGGGCCCGATGGCTGGGCGGTGCCCGACGGGGAAGGGGAGCGGTTGCCGCCGGGCCTGGGCCGGCTGCCCCTGGCCGACCTCGTCGGTGGACTGATCGACGCCGGATACGACGGCGACGTGGAGTTCGACCTGGTCGGCGAAGCGGTCGAATGGCTGGGCTACGACGCGGTGCTGGCCCGGGTCCGGCGCGTGGCCGATGCCTGGTCGCTCGAGGCGGCGACGCGCCGGCCGCTGCCGCGGCAGGTCCGCCCGCGAATCGTACGGCCGATACCGGCAGCGGTGCGCTGAAGCGGCGGTCAGCCAGAGCGGCTTGCTTTCACCGGCTTCCTGTTCACCGGGCCGACGGCTTCCGCAGATCCCAGGCCTCGATCCAATCGGTCTCCACTGGCTCGAGGCCGAAGTCGGCCTTCAGACGGCGATCGAAGTCGTCCATGTGGGCTGCGCCGTAGAAGATCGCGATCCGGCGCCGGCCCTTGCCGATCTGCTCCCGGAGCACGTCGAGCGCCGCCGCATTGCGGTCGGTGATCAGCGTCGAGCCCTCCTCGCCGCCGAAGGCACTGGTGAGGACCTCCATGTCGGTGAACTGCTCGGCCATCATCCGCCGCAGGCGCACCGCTCGGTCTGGGCCCGAGCCGAAGAGCATGCCGAACATGTCGCCCAGGCCGATGTCGCTGCCGCGGCCGGTATCGCGCTCCGCGCGCTTCATCCCCTCGCGCATCAGCTTGCTGAACATCGTCCACCACGACTCACCGCGCTTCGCCATGGCGGCGTCGAACTCCTTCGGCGAAAGGTCGGCATGGACGAAATTGGGGGCCGCGTAGTCGATTTGCTCCAACTGGAACTCCAGCCCCAGCACGCTCGTCAGCCCCTGCTGGGCCGACCCGATGGCACCTGCCGGCTTCCGCCCCGGCTTCGGCACCCGGGCGTTGTCGGGGGCGACGAGCTCGTAGAGCACCGCGTCGTAGTCGCGGAACAGGTGGTCGAGCGTGGCATAATACGACCGGCTGCCGACGTGGACGGCCCCCACGAGATCCACTTCCAGGGGCCGGCGCGCCGACTGATCCGGGCGTTTTTCCCGGTAGTGGATCACCGACGTCTCCAGGGCCTCGGGCTCCCCGGCTGCATCGCGGGTCATCCGGAGGAAGCCGACGTCGGCCGCGGCAGCCCGACCGCGTGCCGCCCCCGGGGCCTCGTCCGCGCGGGACACGGCCATGTGAACGGCCGTCACGGCTCCCGTCAGCCCGGCCGCCACCAGCAGCCCGGCCACCAGCGGCCTGCCCATCGTCCTGCCGAAGCTCCCGAGACTGCCCATCGTGCGTCTCCCTCCCGAGGGTCCCACCCCGACCACGGCTGACCACCGCGGCCCATACCGAACGAGCACCGCCGAACCTTCGACAACAACAGCGTGCCGACGTTGCCGGACAGTGGCACAGCGCCGACGCCTCTGCGTGCAGGATACCCGAGCCCTCCCCGGCCGCCAGTCTTTCCCCTCCCCCGATCGGAACCGGCCGCGGAACCCTCAGGGTCTGCCAAGATTCGTCAACTCGGTCGACCCGCACGACCGATACCTCGGGAGGAATCCGCAGCCGCGGAACGAATGCTCCTGCTCCCCAGGACACACTGCGATGGCCACACACTCGGGCATCTCACGCGTTTCGGGACTCATCTGCCTGCTCGGGGCTGCCTGGACGGCGGCCACGACGGCACGGGCCGGCGACTGGATGCCACTCCTGCCCAACCAAGACTTCTACGACTTCCAGCTCTTCGCGCCCCCCGATCTCCAGGAGTATGAGATCTGGCCGGAGGCCGACGAGGGGCTGTTCTTCAACTACGACCGGCTCTACTGGGGCATCACCGTGCCCCGCGTGGTGCCGGTCGGCAACACGCAGTTCTTTCCGGTGGAACCGCTCAACCCCGACGTCGCCCAGCAGCTCAACAACGCCCCGGGGAGCGTCTCGGGCGTGATCATCTACGGTACCGACCAGCTCAACCTGTCGCTCGACACCAGCTGGATGCGCACCAAGATGAGCTGGGGCAACCGCTTCGAGGGGGGCTGGATCTACAACGACACAGGCGCGCTGATCTCCTACTTCGACAGCGGTCCGCAGTCGCAGAGCTTCACCACGCTCAACGAGTTCGCCATCAACACGCCCCAGCAGGAGTTCGAGCAGGACTCGCCGCAGAACGGCGGCGGCGGCGTGGGCAACGTGAACGTCAGCCAGACCGTGTCGACGATCACGACCACGAGCCCGCCCCCCGACCACCTCATCAGCCAGAACTTCACCCAGAACAACTCGACCCGGATCCAGAGCGCGGGCGTGGCAATGCTCGTGCAGCGGCAGCTCCGCCACGCCGGCAGCAACTCCTCGTGGAAGTTCGGGATCGGGCCGCGCTTCGTGCAGCTCGCCGACCGGTATGACCTCTACTACAACAGCCGGCAGTATGCCTTCCCCGTCGGTGGTGGCGTAGGCGGCACCGGCGGTGGTGGTAATACGGGCGGTGGCAACGCCGGTGGCGGCGGCATCGGTGGAGGTGGCGGTGGCGGCGGCATCGGTGG
>RFRL01000002.1 GCA_009924545.1 Planctomycetia bacterium
TCGCCTTCACGGTCCTCCTCCCCAACGGACGCCGCTGGGACACGCGCAACCGCACCGATGGCAACGCCCTCCTCGACGAGCCGGAGGAAGACACGGTCGTCAGCATTTCCAGCGGCACCGGGTTCGTGATCGCGCCGGGGTGGATCCTCACCAACCGGCACGTCATCGATGAGGCCAACGAATTCGTCATCCACGACCCGGCCAACAAGGACCGGCAGCTCGTCGCCACCGTGGTGGCGTCGCTGGAGAATCCCGACGTGGCGCTGCTGAAGTGCGAGGATCTGGCGGCCGAGCCGCTGCCGGTGGCGGCGAAGATGCCGCGCAGCGGCACCGACATCATGGCGCTGGGGTATCCGGCCGGTGGCGCCCTGGGGATGGAGGTGAAGAACACCAAGGGTTCGGTGATCTCGGCGGCCGACCCGCAGCTCGACGGCGGCAACTTCCTCCACAGCGCGCAGACGAATCCCGGTAACAGCGGCGGTCCGATCGTCGACGAGACCGGGGCGGTGGTCGGCGTGGTCGTGGCGATCGTCCGGACCAGCTCCGTGGGCAACGCCTACAGCGTCGGCATCCCCATCGAGCGCGTGTGGCCGTTCATCCGTGAGCACGTCGAGGACGTCGAGCCGGTCAGTGGTGGCGAGACGCTCAAGTGGCCCGACGTCGGGGAGAAGTGCGGCGCGGGCACGGTGATGATCCTCGCCAAGAACAAGCGCGAGGGGAAGAAGAGGCGGGGGCCACCCGATCAGTTCGCCGGCCAGGCGCCGGGCGGCCCTCCCGACGCGGCACCACCCGGGTCGGCGCCCCCCGGGGCGCTACCGCCGGGCGCGGCTCCGCCGGGTTCGTTGCCACCCGGTTCGGTCCCACCCGGTGCGCCGGGGAGCGTCCCGGGATCGCCCTACCCGCCTGGGTATCCCGGAGCACCAGGTTCTCCCCCGGGCCCCGCGGGTGGGCAGATGCGGGGGCCGAGGCGGCCGGGAGTTGGCACACTGCCGCCGGGAGGCGGTTCACCCGGATCACCACCGGGAGTTGGATCGCCCGGTTCGCCGCCTGGGGCTGTTCCACCACCCGGTTAGCCGCCTGGAGCTGTTCCACCACCCGGTTCGCCGCCTGGAGCTGGGCCACCACGCTGATCGGCGGCGACGGGCGCGGGCTTGTGCCGTGACGGCAGGTGGGTGTCGTCAGCAAGCGCGGTCCGGCGAGGTCGTCACTGCCCGGCGGCACCCCGCGGAGCACCGAGCAAACGGGCGATGGCCTCGGCCGCCGCTGGCGTCACGGTTTCCGCGCGCCGCGTGGCGGGATGGACGCAGGCGTGGTCAAGGAGCGTCTCGTCGATGCCCGCCAGGCCGCGGAACCGGCGGGCGGTGCCCACGCCGCGCCGCGCGGCCCCCATGTCGCGCAATTCCTCATCCGACCACGCCAGCGCGAGCCGGCGGCCGTCGGCGGTGGCCGCCACTTCGCCCCACGGTGGGCGGACCATGAGCACGCGCCCCGCGTCGAGGAGCGGTCGCATCCAGCGCCACACGAACACCACCACCAAGGCGCCGCAATGGATCCCGTCGGCATCGGGATCCATGAGGAGGATGAGGCGCTCGAACGCGGCCGCGCCGGGGTCGCACGGGGCGCCGATGGGAAGCTCGATCGCCCGGGCGAGCGCCGCGAAGAAGGCATGCCCCGCCACGCGGGCCCGGGGGGCGCGGAGGGCGTTGAGCGGCTTGCCACGCAGCGGCAGCACCGCCTGGAAGTCGACGGTCCGGACCCGCGCCACCGCCCCGGCCGCCGAATCCCCCTCCACGACGAACAGTTCCGCGCCGCTGCCGGGCCCGTGCCGGCGGCAGTCGGTGAGGGTGAGTGGACCGGTGGGGGGAAGCATCGGATGGCCCGGGACGCGGATCATGTGCGGCCGATGACGCCGTCAAACCCGGCACGGTGACGCACCACGCCGCGGACGACCGGTGCCGCGGCTTGACTTCCCCACTGGCGAGGATGAATCGCTCGGGGACCGGCACGCCGCGGGTCGCGAGCGGGCCCGGGCGGGGTGGGAGTCGCTCCCAGGCCTCGCCCTGGGCATCGTAGCGGAGGCTGCTCGGGGGCAGGGTTTTGGTACCGGTCGGGCCGAGGTTCTCGGTCCGATGGCCTGCAGATCGCTTCCCGCCGCGGGCCGGGATGCGCCCGTGGCGCGCCCGCTACCGCCCCCCGCGCGGCGGTGTCACCGGCGGCGACGGCGACTAGTTGGTGCCAAGCACCGGACATGCTTCGCGCCGCCCGGGAGGCGCCGTATCGTGACGCCCCGTGCGGCCGTGGCCGGCCGGCATCCCCCGGGAGGTTTTTCCATGGCCCCACGCCACCTCGTCGCCGCCCTGCTTGTGTCGCTCGCCGCCGCCGGAGCGCATGCCGCCCCCGGGGAGACGACGATCACCGAGGTCGCGCCGGGCGTCTACTTCCGCAAGGCGCAGACGGAGCCCGTGTTCACCGGCTGCAACCAGGGGTTCGTCGTGTTCCGCGACTACGTCCTGGTGATCGACGCCAACTTCCCCGGCCAGGCGGACAACGTCATCGCCTCGATCCGCGAGCGCACCGACAAGCCGATCCGCTTCGTCTTCGACACGCACTATCACGGTGACCATGCCGACGGCAACATGCAGTATGTCAAGCTCGGCGCGACGATCGTCGCGCAGGAGCGCAGCCAGCCCCTCTTCCAGACCAAGGGCAGCGACGGCTTCGCCGGAGCGCAGAAAAACCGGGCCGCCGAGTATGGCGGGCTGTCGTACGAGATCCCTTCGCTCTACTTCTCACACAAGCTCGTGTTCGACGATGGGCAGCAGCGCGTCGAGTTGGTGTTCTTCGGCCACGCCCACACCGCCGGCGACGCCGTCGCCTGGGTGCCGAAGCACCGCATCCTGTTCACCGGCGACGCCTGCGTGAACGGCGCCTTCAACTACACGGGGGACGCCAACACCGAGAGCTGGATCGCCGTCCTCGGGGCGATGGAGGATCTGCGCCCGGCGACGGTCTGCCCCGGCCACGGCGAGGCGGGCGGGCCCGAGGTGATCGCCAACCAGAAGCGCTGGTTCATGGAGCTCCGCAGCAAGGTGCAGGAGGCGATCGGCCGCGGTGACTCGGTGGAGCGCGTCAAGGAAACGCTCGACGTCCCCTTCTACAAGGAGTGGACCGGGCTGGAGGCGCGGAGCCGCACCGAGAACATCGAGCACGTGTTCAAGGAGTTGTCGCTGCCGGCCAAGCCGCTCGACGAGCAACGCCGCTTCCTGCGCTGGCAGGGCCTCCCCGGCGGTGGCGGCTACGCGGGCCTCGCCCCGTGGGAGGCGGTCGGCCAGACCGACCCCGACCGGCGTTACGACGCCCTGGCGGATCTGTTCCTCGACGCCGACAGCACGCGGCAGGCGCAGCTCCGCCACCGGTTCCGCGCCGACGCCGCGGCCCTGGCGGCGATGGGAACCTACGTCCGCCGGACGGCGGCGCGGATCCGCTCGCCGGAGGATACGCTCCACCTCCGCCGGGCGCTGGCGATCGCGGCGATCGAAGGGGGGCGCGGCGACACGGCCACGGCGCTCGAGCGGTTGGAGTTGGTGCGGCACGCCGCGCTCCGCGCGGGAATCGACGCCGATCCCTTCCTCCGCGCGATCCAGGACCACGTCCCTCCGGAGAACCGCCCGCTGTTCGACACCGTGCGCGGCCGGTCTGCGCACGACCTGCTGGCAACGGCACGGCGCGCCGGCCCGCCGGAGTGGCGCGCGGACGACGTCAGCGAGTGATCGCCGTCAGGGTGGCGTGAGCGGCCCGATCGGGAGCCGAGCCGGTGTGGTATCGTGCCCGACCGGCCGCTCACCGGTGAGCAGGTGGCGGTTCGTCCCGGTGTTCGTGTGGCATCGGCCGCCGTCGATGAGCGGCGGCCTTCCGACACACGGCCCGGAACCATGGGAGGATTCAGATGTTGCCATCTGGACGTGAACCGAGTCGCTTCGACGACGGCCCGTCGATCCTCGATCAGCCACGGATGATCCCCGGTCCCGGTCCCGCGCCGCACAACGACGCCCGTCATGGCTGGGAGTACGAAAAGCCGCTCAACGACCCGGTGATCGCGGAGATCTGGTGCTACACCCCGCGGTACGGCTACCGCGCGGGTGAGACGATCGATTTCCACGTCCATGCCACGCGCCCTCGATTCGAGATCGAGATCCATCGCGAGGGGCCGACGCCGCAAGTCGTGTACCGTCGCGACGGCATCCCCGCGACGGCGTCGCCCACGCCCGCCAATGCCCATCTGGTGGGCTGTGGGTGGCCGGTCGCCCACCGTGTCACCGTTCCGAGCGACTGGCGGTCGGGATTCTACGTGGTGGTCGTGCGCGTCCGCGATGACGACGGAGCGGTGTTCGAGCGGGAGCACTTCTTCGTGGTGAAGCCGGCGGTGCCCGCCCGGGACACCGCCATCGCCTTCGTGGTCTCGACCGCGACCATGAACGCCTACAACGACTGGGGCGGAGGCAACAGCTACCACGGTGAGGGAGGCACGCCGCGGTTCAAGAAGCCGAATGCCCGCACCTCGCTCCTGCGGCCGTGGAGCCGGGGACTGGTGAGGCTGCCCGGCGGGGCACCGCGGGCGGTCTCGACGGCGGAACTCCCACCGTTCGCGGTGCCGAGCCTGCCATCCCACGCCTACGCCCACCACTACGGGTTCGCCCGCGACTACGCCGACGCCAGTTGGGCCCTGTACGGCAAGCTGTTCGTCGAGTGGGCCGAGGCCAACGGCTACACGCTCGACTACTACACCTACCACGACCTGCACGAGGATCCCGCCGCGCTCGCGCCCTATCGCCTGTCGATCGTCGTCGGGCACGACGAATACAGCAGCTGGCCGATGCGGCAGGCCATCGAGAACCAGCTCGCTGCCGGCGGCAACCACGCCCGGTTTGCCGGCAACAACATCTGGCAGGTGCGGATCGAAGACGGGGGAACCACCTTCGTGAATCACAAGGACGAGACCACCGACCCGCTGCTGGGCACCGACCAGGAACGGTTCGTGAGCAATGCGTGGGATCTTCCCTCCACGGGCTGGCCGCTCACGCACACGTTCGGCCTCACCGGTTCCGGGGTCATCCACGCGATGTTCGGCGGGGCGGCCCCGCGGTCGAGCGGCGGCTTCACCATCTATCGTCCATGGCACTGGAGCCTCGAGGGCAGCGATCTCTACTACGGCGACGTGATCGGGGGCCGGCCCGACTGCATCGCCGCCTACGAGATCGACGGTTGCGACTTCACCATGCGGGATGGGCTGCCGTATCCGACGGGCAAGGACGGTGCGCCGGCGAATCTCGCGATCGTGGCGATGGTTCCCGCCGTGCTGCACGAGGAAGACCATTTCAACGGCACGATGGCCACGATGATGAACTCCGTGTCCAACCCGTCGATCAAGGGCGACGGCAGGGCGCTGCCCCACCTGGAAGAGCACGAGGGAGCGAAGCACCCCAAGTACGGTGCCGGCATGATCGCCAGTTACGACCGCGGCGTGGCCGTCGGCGACGGCACGATGTTCGTGGCCGGGGCCAGCGACTGGGTGGTGGGGCTCGAGCGTCGCAACTGGTTCGTCGAGAAGATCACCCGCACCGTGCTCGATCGACTGTCCGGTCCGCGGCCCACCGCGTGACCGGCTCCGCCGCCCCAGGACTCCGCACGCTCGGGTCGCGCGAGCGTGAAAACCCCGCTGATCACGGTCGAAACGCTGTTCGAGGACCTCACCATGCCCTCTCCAACCGATCCCCCTCTCGAATGGTTCCCTTGGCGGGTCGCCGGCGATCCGTCGCTCATGCGTCTGACGGCCGACAAAGACGCGATGACGACACGCCGCGACCGCAGCCGTGATCCAGCGCGCGAGCCCGGGCTGGTGAATCCACAGCGTTACGCGGGCGGCTTGATGCCGCTGAGTGGATTCCCCACGCTCCTCGGGGCGCCACTGGCGTTCACCCCGGCCGATCTCCGCGCCGCCGCGGTCGACGTGGCGCTCGTCGGTCTGACTGTTGACGACAACCCCGTGGTCGGTGCCCGGTTTGCCGCCAACACCATGCGGGCGCTACGCGATTGGATGGGCTATCCAGCCGGTGGGACCGACAATGTGACCGGCGTCGACTTCTCGTCGCTCGTCATCTGCGATTACGGCAACATCGCCAGCCTCGCCAACCAGGGGGAGCGGTCGCTCGAGGAGATCCACGCCGTGCTCTCCGAGATCCTCGACGCCGGCAGCGTGCCGGTGGGCGTGGGCGGCTGCCACGTGCAGTCCTACGGATTCATCACGGCGCTGGCGCGGAAGCACGGGCCGAAGCAGTTCGCCTTGTTGCACGTCGATGCCCACAACGACACCTACCTCCACGACTACGGCCGGGCCGTCCACAACGGCTCGCTGTTCCGCGTGGCGGTGGAGCTCGGCCTCATCGAAGGCCGCGATCTCGTGCAGGTCGGACTCCGCGGCCAGGGACAGGACGCCGCGGGCATCCGCTGGATGCGGGAGCACGGCCTGCGCTCGCACTTCCAGGCCGAGGTGCATGTCCGCGGCTGGGACGAGGTCCTGCGGACCGTGCTGTCCGAGCTGAAGGGCCGACGTGTCTACCTCTCCTTCGACATGGACGGCATCGACCCGTCCTACGCCCGCGGGGTGGGAACGCAGGACCCCGACGGGCTCACCGCTTCCCAGGCGATGCAGTTGGTGCGTGCCGTCGCGATCCACAACGAAATCGTGGCCGCCGACTTCATGGAATACAACCCGTTCATGGACGATGCGCACCAGACCACTGGCGTGCTCATGGACCGCCTGATCCGCACCCTCCTCTCCGGCATCGCCGCCCGCAAGCAGGGGATCACCGACCCGTTCTTCGTCGATCCCCAGAGGATCGACCACGGGGTGCCGGCGTCGTGACGAAGGGGCCTAGCTCGACGAGTGATGCTTGATCCCCGGCGCTCTCCGCTGGGGTTTTCTTGCTAGGATTGCCTCATGGACACGATGCTGGAAATCGCCAAGCGAGTCGACGACTTCATGATGGAGCGGTCACCTGTCCACGACACGATGCGACGGCTGGCCCTGGCTTTTGCCGACCTGGGAGTTCCTTTCGCCATCGCCGGAGCGATGGCCGCGAACGCGCATGGGCACCGCAGGACGACGGCTGACGTGGATGTCCTGGTGCGACGTGAAGACCTCGCGCGGTTCAAGGATCGATGGATTGGCCGCGGTTGGGTGGATCTTTTCGAGGGCTCGAAGGGTTTTCGAGACACGTTGAACGGAGTCAAAGTCGATGTGCTGATCGTGGGTGATTACCCGGGCGATGGCCGACCCAAACCAGTGTCGTTTCCGGCCCCGGAATCAGTGCGGGACGTTCAGCACGCAAGCGTTCCCTACGTCAGTCTTCTGGCCTTGCTGGAGTTGAAGATCGCCAGTGGAATGACGGCAGCCCATCGGCTTCAGGATCTGGCGGATGCCATCCAGTTGATCCGCGTCAACGCTTTGCCCAGGGACTACTCCGGCCAACTCAATCCGTTCGTCCGAGCCAAGTTCGATGAGCTCTGGCAAGCCGCGCAAGTCTCGGATGACTACTGAGACCGAGTATCGGACGGTCAACCGCACTCCGCCGCGACCGCCGACCGACGATGCCGCCGAGTGATCCCCGTCAGGGCACGGTGAGTGCCGTCTCGGTGCGCTTTCTGCCGGCGAAGAGCAGATCGACGTCGGGATCGACGACGAGCCGCTCGGGCTCGAAGTCGGTCGCGATCTCGATCGTGCCCGGGGTGTCGGCCGACACCGCAACGACTGCGTCGGCCGCGGGGCGGGCGGCGCCCTTGTCGCCCGGCTTCTTTCCCTCGACGCGCACGCGGACGTCGGCCCGCCCGGTGCCGATGTTGGCGAGCGTCCCGGTGACGCGCCAGCCATCGGTTGTCTTCTCCACCCGTGCGTCCTGTACCTCGAGATCGGGCAGGTCCTTGCCGAGGATCCACCGGCCGACCCAGTCGTCGAACGCGGCCGGGTCGGGGGCGTGCGGCCGGAGGCTGGCGAGGAGGTCCTCGATCAAGGGGAAGTCGAGGCCGTCGGGGGTCTCGACGCCGTTCCGCCACGTCGCGATGAAGTCCTCGAGGCCGGCGAGCATCGCCTTCTCCCCCATCAGGCCGCGCAGCATCCAAAAGGCCCAGCCGGCGCGCTGGTAGGTGACGACCTGGTCACCGGGCCGCGAGCCGTCGATGCGGTTGATGGCCCGCTCGTTGTCGGGTTGGCGCCCCTCGACGTACTGCTTCTCCCAGCGGCGCCGCAGGACCCGGGCCTGTGCCGGAGACAGCTCGTGGTGGAGGAGCATGCAGGCGGAGAACTCCGCCAGCCCCTCGGAGATGATGTTGCCCCCCGGGCCCTTGCCCGGGGTGACGATGTTGCCCCACCACTGGTGACCCGCTTCGTGGGCCACGATGTAGAAGGCGGCGTCGAGCGCGTCGGCGTCGGGCTCCGACCCCTCCTTCTCGACCGGCTTGGCGAGGTAGCCGATGTCCTCGGAGAAGGAGATGTTGCCGGGGAAGCCCTGGGCGTAGCCGGCGAGCCCGGGAAACTCCGTGACCCGGAGATTCGTCCACGGATACTCGGTGAACCACTCGCCGTAGCGGTCGCGCGCGGCGTCGAGGGCACGGACCATCGTCGGCACGTTGTGAGGTGTGCGGGGATCGTAGTAGATCGTCGCGCGCCGGCCCTGCTCGGCCTTGAGTGGGCCGCCCACGATGTTGAAGAAGCGCACCGGGTGCTCGGTCGTCCACACCACGCGCTGCCGGCCGTCGCCGAGGCCGGCGCGCGACTCCTCCACGCCGCAGCCGTTGAGGACCCACCCCTCCGGCCCCTCGATGGCGAGGCGCACGACGGTGGACCAGGCGGGACCGAAGCCGGGATCGACGCGGGTCTTCCAGTGGTCGAGTGGGTATTCCTTGGCGTCGCGGCGGTTCTTGCCGTCGACCCCGACCCCGTCAACGAAGCCGGCCACGGGTAGGAAACTCGGCGAAAAGCTCGTCAGCACCACGCCCGAGGGGAGCACGAACTCCGCCATGCCGCCGGAGAGCTTCGACCATCCCTTGGGAAACTCCCCCTCGAGCGCGAAGCCGACCGTCACCGTCTCTCCGGTGGCCAGGGGCCGCGGCGGCCGGACGACGAACAGGCCGCTGCGGTTTTCCACCGACGGTGGCGGCGGGTCGGACTTCGTCGCGTCGGCCGGGTGGCCGTCGACCGTCCAGTCACGCGCGATGAGGTGATTGCCGACGGTGAGGGGGATTTCGGCGAGCGGCTCGCGGTGGGGATTGCGGAGGACATAGGTGCCGGTCACGGCGATCGCGCGGCGCTCGGGGAAGAGCTTCACGTCGGCATCGACGCGGTCGAGCGCGGGTGACGGGGCAGTCTCCCAAGTGAGGCTGTTGCGGCGCCAGTAGGCCTTGCCGGCGTCGCGGGCCGGCTTCCCCTCGTAGCCGGCGCGCACCATCCGGCCGGTCCACATGCCCAGGGCCACCAGCGGCAGTGCCACCAGGAGCGGCACGCGCGCCGTCTTCCAGAAGGTGGCGGGGCGAAAGCGGTCGAACGTGGCCCGCAGGTCGGGGATGCGCCGCGGCCAGATCGCCAGGGTGAGGGCGATGAGCGTGGCCCCCAGCGCCAGCATCACGAGGCGATTGGCGACGATCGCCGGCCACATCGCCCCGAGACGGTCGAGCTCGCTCCACTGGAGGGCCCGGCCCCCGAGGTACCACGAGGTGAGCCAGTTGAGCCCGCCGAAGGTGTTCGCCAGGCCCGTGGCGACCAGCGCCGACAGTGCCAGGCCGTAGACGGCGAAGCGATTGCGCACCAGCGCCGCCAGGAAGGCGACGAACGCGGTCCACACGACGAGGGTCGGCACGATGAGCAGGCCGAGGACGAGGAGGATCGCCGGGAGATCGAGGGGCACGGCGATCCCGGTGGTGAAGCGCTGCACCAGGAGCGTGACGAGGATCGTCACCGCGGCAGCGCCCACGATGACCATCGCCATCGCGGCGTTGGCCAGGGCCTTGCCGGCGAGCCACCCGGCGGTGGGCACCGGCGCGGCACGCGACAGCCCGTCGAGGCCGACCCGCTGCTCACGGAACAGACTTTCGACGGTGTAGAAGAGCGTGAGCAGCGCGAGGAACACCGACACGACGACGAACATCCGCGCCGCCGCCTCGCCGCCGGTGAGGAGCAGTTCGGTGTCGAGCGTGCCGGGGCGGAAGAACGTCGTGCCCCATGTCTCGAGGACGATCAGCGGACCGAAGAGCCAGATGCCGGGGGAGCGGAGCAGGGCCGCGGTCTCGCGCTGGAGCACCATCCAGGTGGTGGCGAGGAGGCCGGGAGGGGAGACCGTGGCCGGGGGCAGGGGCCCGCGCGCCGCCACGGCGGCCGGCGCGGTGGCGGTCTCCCTGGTGGCCGTGGCGAGCAACCCGGCCCCGCCGCCGACACGCCGGTCGGACCGTTCCTCGGCGCGGAGGCGCCGGCCCGCGGCCCACACCCCGAGAAGCCCGAGGGCCATGATCACCGCGCGGCTGGCGAGGAACAACGGATCGGGGACGACCCGCGCGGAGTTGTAGAAGGCGACGCCGCGCTTCTCGCTGATGAACGTCCGCTGGAACCAGCGGAAGCCGGCCGGATCGACCGCCTGCATGAGCCGGTCGACCCAGCGTGGGAGCCACTCGGGGTTGAAGTCCCAGAGGAAGAACGCGCCCCCCAGGAAGATCACCACCGGCAGCGCGAACACGATCACCGGCTGGCGCGTGCGCACCCCCGCCCACATCGACACGCCACCGGTGAAGATCAGCAGCGGCAGACCGAAGAGGAGCAGGGGGCGAAGGTAGTTGCCGAGGGAAAACCCGTTCCGGATCGCGCGCGTGGGATCGAGGGGCCAGAACTGGAAGGCGAGGATCTGCACCACGAGCCAGCAGGCGAGCACCACCGCGAGCACGACCACGGCGGCCAGGAACCGGGCGAGCGCGTATTCGCCGTGTGTGAGCGGTGTGGCAAGGAGGAGCCGGGAGATCTTCCGGTCGGCATCGACCAGGAGCGGCATCCCGCAGGCGACCGCCGCGAAGAAGGGGAGCATGATCGAGAGGATCACGACGTCGAGGAAGGCGAGGTTGAACGACCCGTTGATCGCCAACTTCGCCCCGCCGACGTCGGTCGAGCCGGAGGAAATCTGCACGCCGCCGGCCAAGAGGCCGATCGTGAGCAGCGTCAGGAGCGCGAACATGAAGATCGGCATCGGCCGCTTCCACGCGCCGGCGAGCTCGAGCCGCACGAAGGAGATGATGCGGGGGATCATCGGGCCGCCTCCGTGGTGGTGGGCAGTGAGCGGGCGAGTGCCGGCGGCACCTCGTGGTCGGCGACGCGCATGAGGACGAGGTAGGCGTCTTCGAGCGTGCCGGCGCTGCGCGTGAATCCGTCGGGGACGGGTCGTCCCGGCGGCACGAAGACGCGCACGCGGTTGGTGCGTCCCTCGACGAGGACGGCCGAGAGCACGCGGTGGGAGGCCGCGAAGCCGGCGAGGTCGGCGTCGCCGATGAACCCTTCGTGCACCAGGCCGTCGACGCTTTCCCGGGCCGCGGTCGGCGTGGTGTCGGCCACCACCAGGCCGCTCTTGATCACCGCCAGCCGCGGGCAGAGGGTGGAGACGTCGTCGACGATATGGGTCGAGAGGAGCACGACGCGCCCCACCGCCAGCTCCGCGAGCAGCCGGTAGAACCGCTGCCGTTCCTCGGGGTCGAGGCCGGCGGTCGGCTCGTCGACGATGAGGATCCGCGGGTCGCCGGCGATGGCCTGCGCGAGGCCCAGCCGCTGCCGCATGCCGCCGGAGTAGCCCCCCACCTTGCGCTTCGCCGCGTCGGCGAGGTTGACGCGCTCCAGCAGCGCGTCGGCCATCGCCCGGCGGCCGCGCGGGCCCGAGATCCCCTTGAGCCGGAGGAGGAACTCGAGCATCGCCCGGCCGGAGAGCTCGGGATAGAAGCCGAAATCCTGCGGGAGGAAACCGAGCCGGGCACGCACGAAGGCGGGGTTGTCGACGATGTTGGTCCCGTCGAGGAGGACGTCGCCGGCGGTCGGTTCGACGAGGCCGGCCACGATGCTCATCAGGGTGCTCTTGCCGGCGCCGTTGGGGCCGAGGAGGCCGAACATGCCTCCGGGGATCTCCAGGTCCACCCCCTTGAGTGCGCAGACCGGACCGGGGTGGATCTTCACGAGGCCCTGGATCGAGAGGCCGGCCGGGGCGGCCGACGACGCGTGGGTGCCCTCGGCGGCGCGCGGGGTGATGGGCGCGCCTCGGGTGGTGAAGGCGATCGTGCGGCTCATGGGACGCGTTTCCTGGAGGAGGAGGGGGTAGGCGACGACCGTGCTGGGGGGCGAACACCACGGGAGCGGGTGGTGGCGCGCGAACGCGCCGCGCCACGACGGCGGACAATCGGCGCGACGAGGACCGTCACAAGCTGAAGCCGTGTTGCCGCGGTGCGTGTCTTCTTTCTTTCGAGGAAGTCGGCGAGGCTGCTGAAGATCGCGTTGAGTTCGTCGAAGTCGGCAGGGGTGAGCCAGACGTGCTCGAAGAACGCCCGCGTGTTACAGGGCTTGTCGAGCCCCAGGCCGACGAGTTGTCCGGCGGCGGCGGCGGCGCGGAACGTGCGGACCGACATCGTGAGGATCGTCGTCGCCGTCACCAGGTAGGCGTCGTTGACCGCCTGTCCCCCGGCCTTTCCGAAGCGGGGGGCGAGGTCGTCGGCGATCATGTCGTAGATCCGTTCCGTCCGCCTCCCGGCGCGCCGCGTTCCCGTCTCGACGACGACCCCGGTGGCGATGATCTTTTCGAAGTGGCGGTAGAGCGAGTCGGCCGGACGGTCGAGTTGCCGGGCCACGTCGGCGATCCCGCAGGGGCCGAGCATCCGCAGGGTCTCGAGGATCTCGGCGCGGACCGGGGCGACGAGGATCTTCCAGACGGCGGGGTCGGTGACATAGTGGACGGGCTTGCGCGGCATGTCACGATTCTGCCTTGGTGTTGTCTTTCGGTCAAGAAAGTCAACAAATGCCTGCCCGCGACCGACCGCGAACCGGGGCCCGGTTGGTCGCGGAATCGGGTCGCGGACGGCGGCGTGACAATCGCCGTGGTTGATCGCCCGGAGCCGGTGTGGACGGGAGGGGCGCGGCTGAAACCCGGCTGGTCGCCCCTCAGGGCAATGATGAAGATGGCCGTTCACGGCCGGAGGCACATGGCATGGGATGGCAACCCGACAAATGGTTCTGGGCCCTGGCGCGGCAGGTCCTGCGGCTGCGCTACCGGGTGACCACCGCGGGGATGGGGGTGGTCCGCACCCTCCCCGGGCCGGTGCTCGTGCTCCCCAACCATCCCGCCTATGTCGATCCGCCGCTGGTGCTGTCACATGTCCCGGTCCGGCAGTCGCTGCGGCCGCTGGTGTTCTCCGGGGTGTTCCGCCTGCCGCCGGTGCGGCCGCTGATGACGCTCGTCGACGCCTTCGAGGTGCCCGATCTCACGGCGCAGAGCCGCGACGCCGCCGCGCGCACCAAGGAACTGATCGACGCCGTCGTGGCGCGCGTCGATGCCGGCGACAGCTTCCTCATCTACCCCTCCGGCCGGCTCCGCCGTGGCGACCGCGAGGTGGTGGGCTCGGCCCGCCTCGTGCACGAGCTCGTGGCACGCTGTCCGCAGGCCCAGGTGGTGCTGGTGCGGACGCGCGGGGTGTTCGGGAGCATGTACAGCTGTGCCCGTGACGGGCAGCTTCCCGACCTCGGTAGCGCCATCGCCCGGTCGCTCGGTTGGGGGCTGGCGAGCCTCGTGTTTTTCCTCCCCCGGCGCCGCGTCCACATGCAGGCCGAGGTGGTCCCGCGTGAGGGGCTCCCGCTGGAGTCTCGCGAGGCGTTCAACACGTTCCTGGAGAAGTGGTACGACGCCGATGGCGGCGAGGTCCCGTCGTTCGTGCGCTACAACGCCTTTTTCGGGCCCGCCAGCGCCGTCTACGGGCAGCGGACCGGCGGCGCTGCCGTCGATCCGGCGCAGCTCAATCCGCGCACGGTGCGGGCCGTCAACGGCCTCGTGGCCACGCACTTGAAACGTGAATTCAGCACCGACGAGCTCCGCGCCGACACGACCCTCGAGTCGCTCGGCCCCGACGAGCTCCGCGCCGACACGACCCTCGAGTCGCTCGGCCTCGACAGCCTCGACCGCATGGACCTGGCGCTGGCGATCGAGCAGCAGTTCGGCTTCCACAGCGACGCGGTGGTCGACACGGTGGGCCAATTGTGGGCCCTCGCCGACGGGCGGCTGCCGGCGGGTGGCAAGGGGGCCAAGACTGCGACCGTGCCCCCCGCCTGGTTCGGGCCGGCGGCCCGCGGCGACGTCGGCGTGCTCGCCGACACGATGGCCGAGGCGTTCGTCCGCCGGGTGGCGGCCGACCCCGGCGCTGTGGCGGTCGCCGACGCGGTTTCGGGATTGCTCACCCGGCAGCGGCTCCTCGTCGCGGCCACGCTCATGTCGCGCCGGTTCGCCGCCTGGCCCGAGGCGCACGTCGGCGTGATGCTGCCGGCTAGCGCCGCCGCCGACATCGTTTTCTTCGCCCTCCATCTGGCCGGCAAGGTGCCGGTGATGATGAACTGGACCACCGGTCCTGCCAACCTCGCCCACGGCATCGCCGTCACCGGGACGCGGCGGATCGTCACCTCGCGGAAGCTCGTCGATCGCCTGGGGATCGAGGTGGAGGGGGCCGAGTACGCGTTCCTCGAAGACATCAAGGCGGGGATCGGCAAGCCCGAGGCCCTCGCCACCCTCGCGCGGGCGAAGTTCGCCGGCGGGTCGTTCCTCCGCGGTGTGCCCCGTCAGGCGGCCGACGATCCCGCCGTGTTCCTCTTCACCAGCGGCTCCGAAAGCGCACCCAAGACCGTCCCTCTCACCCACCGCAATCTCGTCACCAACGTCGGCGACAGCCTGGAGGTGCTCGGGGCCGACGGGCGCGATTCCCTCCTCGGCTTCCTCCCCCCGTTCCACAGCTTCGGCCTCACGGGCAACGTGGTCATGCCGCTCCTGGCGGGAATCCGCAGCGTCCGCCACGCCGACCCCACCGACGCCCACGCGCTGGTGCGCCTCATCGGGGCGTGGCGGCCGTCGCTCCTGTTCACCACGCCGACGTTCCTCGGCTACATGCTCGCCGCCTGCCGCGGCGACGAGATGGCCAGCCTCCGGAAGATCATCTGCGGGGCGGAGAAGTGCCCGGAGGCGATCTTCACCGCCTGCGTCACGCGTGCGCCGGAGGCGGTGATCCTCGAGGGCTACGGGATCACCGAGTGCGCGCCGGTCGTCGCGGCCAACCGCCTCGGCATGCGGAAGACGGGGAGCATCGGCAAGCCGGTGCGCCATGTCGAGGTGACGATCGTCGATCCCGAGACACACGAGCCGGTGCCGGCGGAGGATGGCGGCATGCTCCTCGTCCGCGGGCCGTCGGTGTTTCCGGGGTATCACCGCCACGACGGGGCGACGCCGTTCGTCGAGTCGCAGGGGGCGACGTGGTACCGCACCGGCGACCTCGTCAGCGCCGACGCCGACGGCTACCTCTACTTCCGCGGCCGGCTGAAGCGCTTCCTCAAGGCGGGTGGCGAGATGATCTCGCTACCGGCGCTCGAGGAACCGTTCCAGAAGCGGTTTCCCCCCGACGAGTCGGGGCCGCGGGTGGCGGTGGAGGGGATCGAGACCGACGAGGGGCGGCACGTCGTCCTCTTCACCACCTTCGACCTGCCCCTGCGCGAGGCTGCGGCGATCCTCCTCGAGGCCGGGCTCCGCGGGGTGATGCGCCTCGACGAGGTGCGGCGCATCGACAGGATCCCCGTTCTCGGCACCGGCAAGACCGACTACACGTCCCTGCGCCGCCTGGTGGCCGAGGCGGCGGCGGGGTGAACCCGTTCCGGTCGTCATCCGCGACGTCGGTGCGGCATTCGTTTCCCCGGCGGCGATTTCGCCGGTGAAAGGCGGCGCGACGGTCGTGCACCCGCCGCCGATCTGCGAGACTGGGCCGATCCGGTACCGGCTCCGTCGCGAGGCTTGCCAATGCCCACCGAGAACCGCACGGCCGAGCTGCACCTCCCCCGCCGCGTGATCGGTGGCCGCGGGGCGGCGCTCTTCTTGGCGGATCTGTGCGCCGGCCAGGGGTGGCGCCGGGTGTTTGTCGTGAGTGACGCCGGGGTCGAGGGGGCCGGTCTCCTCGGGCGGGTGCGGGCGCCGCTGGAGGCGGCCGGGCTGCTTGCCGGTTGGTCCACCGCGGTGCCGGCGGAGCCGCCGCTCGACGCGGTCGATGCGCTGGCCGCGCGGATCGTGGCGAGCGGTGCCGACGCGCTGGTCGGTCTCGGCGGCGGCAGCGTGATGGACGCCACGAAGGTGGCGGCCGTGGTGGCCGCCCACGGGGGCGCGGCAGCCGACCTCGTGGGGATCGGGAGGGCGGGGCGGCGCGGTCTGCCCACGGTGCTCGTGCCCACCACCGCCGGCACCGGCTCCGAAGCCACGCGGGTGGCGATCCTCACCGACACCCACCAGGGCACCAAGCTCGGGGTCGTCGATCCCGTGCTCCTCCCCGACGTCGCCGTGGTCGATGCCGCCCTCACCGACTCGCTCCCGGCGCTGGTCACCGCCGCGGCGGGGATGGACGCGCTCGTCCACGCCATCGAGGCCTTCACCGCGCGCGTGGCCACGCCCCTGGCCCGCGGCCTCGCGCTGGAGTCGGCGCGGGGCATCGGTGGGGCGCTCGAGCGGGTCTGCAGCCATCCCGACGACACCGCCGCCCGCGACACGATGGCCTGGGCGGCGCACCTCGCCGGCATGGCCTTCAGCAACTCGTCGTGCTGTGCGGTGCACGCCCTCGCCCTGCCGCTCGGCGGTCGCTGCCACCTGCCCCACGGCGTGATCACCGGCACGTTCGTGGGCGCCATGGTGCGCTTCAACGGCCCGGTCGCCGCCGCCGACCACGCGCTGCTGGCCACCGCTCTCGGCTGGGGCCCGCTCGATCCGCCTGCCTTCGCCCAGCGCCTCGACCAGCTCGCCGAGTCGATCGGCCTGACTGCCGTGCTCCGGGCGACGGTCGTGCCCGCGGGCGTGTTGCCGGCGCTGGCGCGTGAGGCCGTATCCCAATCCCCGGCCCGTGTCGGTGGAGGATGCGGTGGCGATCTACGAGTCGGTTCTCGCGCTGGAGCCGTGACCGCGGGGCCGGGCCCCGATCCCCGAGCGTGGCCGATTCCCGGGTGAAGAAGGAGCGGAGCGATGCGGATGGTTCCCGAGGCGTGGTTCGAGCCGCGGCCGTGGGTCGCCGGGGAGTGGCAGACCACCGCGGATTCGTTTGTGGTCACCGATCCGGCCACGGGCCGTTCGCTCGCCGACGTCGGCCCGCTCGCCGACGTCGGCCGCGCCGACGCCGCGCTCGTGGAGCGGGCGTGTGCGTCTGCCGCGGCGGCACTGCCCGACTGGAGCCACGCCTCCCCGTTCGCCCGGGGACAGGTACTCACCCGGTGTGCGGCGTTGATGAGCGTCCGGCGCGACGCGCTGGCCCGCCTGATCACGGCGGAGCAGGGGAAGCCCCTGGCCCAGGCCCGCGCCGAGGTGGACTACGCCGTGAGTTTCTTCCAGTGGTTCGGCGAGGAGGCGCGACGCGTGCACGGTCGGCTCGCCTCCCACCCCGAGGCCGACCGGGAGTTCGTCATCGAGCGGCGGCCGGCCGGCGTGGCCGGGCTCGTCACCCCATGGAACTTCCCGCTGGCGCAGGCGGCGAAGAAGGTCGCCGCGGCGCTGGCCGCCGGGTGCACCGCGGTGTGGAAGCCGGCGGAGGCGACGCCGCTGGTGGCGCTCGGGCTGGTGCCGCTGTTGATCGAGGCGGGCATGCCTCCCGCGGTGCTCGCCGTCGTGCCGGGGCGGGGCGGCGAAGTCGGGCCGGTGCTCGCGGCCCATCCTGCCGTCCGTGTCCTCAGCCTCACCGGGTCGACCGCCACGGGGCGGAGCCTGATGGTGGCGGCAGCGGCGGGGATCAAGCGGGTGTCGCTCGAGTTGGGGGGCAACGCCCCGTTCATCGTCCTTCCGGACGCCGATCCCGACTTCGTGGCCGACCAGCTCGTGCGCCTCAAGCTCTTCGTGTCGGGGCAGGTGTGCGTGACCGCCAACCGGGTGTTCGTGCCGTCCGGCCTGGAAGCGGCACTGGTGTCGCGGCTCACCGACCGGTTGCTGGCGGCCCGGGTGGGCGACGGCATGGCCGAGGGCGTCGATGCCGGACCGCTGATCCATGCACGGGCGTGCGCCGACGTGGGGAGCCTCGTCCGCGAGGCGGTGGCCGACGGAGCCAAACTGGTGTGTGCGAACCGTGGCTACGAGGCCGACGCCGACCTCCGCGGCGGCAGCTTTTTCCCGCCCACGCTCCTCTGCGGGGTGACCGACGGGATGCGGATCGCCCGCGAAGAGATTTTCGGTCCGGTGATTTCCCTGCTGTGCTACGACCGCCCCGCCGCCGCGGTGGCACGGGCCAATGCCACCCCCGCCGGCCTGGCGGGCTATGTCTACGGCACCGATCTGGCCGCCTGCCGAGCCGTTGCCGCCGCGCTCGACGTGGGGATCGTCGGCGTCAACGAATGGCGGCCGCTCAAGGCGGAGATCCCCTTCGGCGGCGTCAAGGAGAGCGGTATCGGTGCCGAGGGGGGCGCGGAGGGGATCGGCGAGTTCCTCGACACCCGCGTGATCTCGTTGCCGCGGCCCCGGCTGCCCGACTGACGACCGCCGCCCACGCGACTTGCCGGCTCAGGCGAACTGTCGCCGCAGACCCCAGATGGCCGCCGCCACACCCAGACCGAGCACGTCGAGCGGCACCGGGATCGTGCGCTGGTTCACCCGGCGGACCACCTCCTGATACTCGGTGCCCCCGGCTTCGTGCGTGAAGCGCAGGTCTTCGGTGCCCGACGGCCAGGTGGGATCGTCGAAGGCCGTCAACCAGAGGTTGGCCGGCGGGTTCATGGCATGTTCGGGGAGCGAGCGGCCGATCAACGCCGCGAACGTTTCGGCCGCGATCGGTCGGGAGTAGCGGCACTGCGCCTGCGACCAGCCATGGGCGCCCTCGCCCTCGCCGAGCGTGCCGTTCGCCCGGCCGGGGATCACGACGAACGCACGCAGTAGCGCCGGTCTGGCCCCTCCGGCCGACGCCGCGCCGTCGCTGCCCTCGCCCACGGGAGCGCCGGCCAGATTGTCGGTGGGTACGCGGTAGGCGAACATCGGAATGTCGGTCTGGAACGACATCCGCACCCCGCCGGTCTCGATCCGCCCGGCACCACCGGCATAGCGGAAGGCGGTGATGATCCACCCCTTGGCGACGTAGGGTTCTGCCCACTCGCGCAGGGCGGGCCGCGACTCGAAACCGTTGGTCGCCAGCCAGTCGGTGAGCGCGGTGGCGTCGTCGGCCTCGAGGACGGCGACGTCGTACTGCCCGACGCGTTTCTGCTGGAGCACGCGCACGTCGCTCGTCGTTGCCGGCGCGGCAAGGCCGCGCATGGCAGGGTTCGCGAGGCGGAACGGCATGAGGACCAGCGGCGTGGGGTCGGGCCGCCAGCGGTCGACTTCCTCGATCCGTGGCCGGATGAGGTCGTCGAGGGCAGGGAACACCGACTCGTCGGCCGTCGCGACCTCCGGTTCGGTCGGCGACGGCACGAGGAAGCCGAAGGCGTCGGCGGACGCCGCCTCACCGGAGGGCGCGGCTGCACGGAATCCCGCGGAGCGGATGAAGTGCTCGGTGCGCGTCTCCGGATCCCACACGATGAGGATCCGCTGGTCGGCGATGCGCACCGGGCTCCCGAGCTTCGACGCGGGGCAGCAGGCCCTTGCCACCTGATGGACAGCCACCGTATGGATGGCCACGGCCACCATCAACGACGTGAACGTCGGTCGCCAGACCTTGCCCATGGCTCATTGTCTCGAAGCTTCGCGTGGATTCGCGACCCCCTGACCGTGGATTGTAGCCCCGGTCGCCGTAACGCGATCCCTCCCTCCGGGTGGCCCGTTTTTGGTTTGTCGCGCCAGTCGCTGACAGAAATGCAAGGTCGTGGGTGGCCGTGTGACGATCACGGCACGGCCTGGTGCCGCCCCGTCAGTCGTCGCCAAGCAACTCGGGTCGGGGCCTGATGAGCAGCACCAGGATCAACGACACGATGGCGCATGAGGCGAACCCCGCGAAGATCACCCCCAGGGGCACGCCGCGGTCGCGGAGCAGGCCGAAGCCCCAGTCGGCCAGTCCGCCGCAGGCGATGCTCACCATGTTCATCAGTCCGTAGCCGGTGGCCCGCTGCCGGGCGGGGGCGATCTGGCAGAGGATCGGCATGTTGTTGATGTCGAACAGTCCCCAGCCGAGCCCGAACACGACAAGCGCCGCGATCGCGGCGCCCAGGCTCCCACTCCCGTCGCCGAATGCCGTCGCGATGCCGAACAAGGCGGCGACGATCAGCGTCATCCCCAGGGCGCTGGTGTTGATCCGCCCGCGCGGTGTGACGCGCATCCACCGGTCGGCGAGCCACCCTCCGCCGGCCGCACCGACGATCGCCGCCAGTTGCCAGTAGAGCGTGGCCGACACGCCGGCCTGGCCCTGGCCGATCGCGAAGCGCTCCTTGAGAATCGCCGGCATCCAGTCGCGCACCACCCAGCCGGCGAGCGCCGGGAGGGTGAAGAACAGCACCAGGAGGATGAACGACGGGTTGACGATCAGGTCAAGGAGCGTGCGGAGCACCGACGTGTCGCCGCCGCTCGCCGCGGCCGGGGGCCGCCGGCCGTCGACGAGGAGTACCGCCAGGGGGAGGGCGTAGGCCATGCCGACGAAGCCGCAGATGTCGAACGCCATCCGCCAGCCGAGCCGGGGGTCGTCAGCGACGTAGCCGCCGAAGCCGCCGAGGATCACGCCGCAGTAGATCGCCATCTGGTGCAGCCCCACCGCCCGGGAGCGCGTGGCGCTGCCGTGGTGGTCGGCGATGAGGGCCAGCGCCGCCGGGATGTAGCAGGCCTCGCTGATCCCCATCAGGGACCGGGCCCAGAGCAGTTCGTGGTAGCTGCCCACGTGTCCGGTCCACCAGGTGACGGCCGACCAGATGAACAGGCTGCCGCAGATCACCCAGCGCCGCCCGCAGCGGTCGGCGAGGAGGCCCCCCAGCGGGCTCACCGCCGCGTACACCCACTTGAACTGACCGAGCATGTAGCCCCAGTTTTCCTGCGAGCCGATCGACGGGATCGCCTCCATCACGGAGGTCTTCATGCTCGCCAGCAACTGCCGGTCGAGGTAGTTGAGCAGAGCCACCGGCCAGAGGAGGGCGACCACCAGCCACGCGGTCCGGAGGGGCGAGCGCGTGTCGGGAAGGAGGGCCATGGAGAGCTCAGCCGTGGGGATCGAGCAGTGCGGCGAGAGGGGGCATCGGTAACGCATCACGGGATCGTGCGGGGAAGCATGCCTGGGGACAGCGTGGTTCACGGTGCGACGGCGAGGTCGAGGCAGCGGAGCCAGAAGGGGGCGTAGCTGCGCCAGAACACCATGTTGCAGCCCCAGTGGGGGGCGGGATCGGACGTGTAGCACACCACCCGCCCCGCCCCGACCCGCCCGGTGACCAGCAGCGGGTCACCGGTCGGCGCCAGTTCGAGAAGGACTTCCCCCCCGGTGACCGCCCGGACCTGGTTGTAGCCGAGGATCGGCGGGCAGTCGTCGAGGTCGATGCCGGCGAAGGCGGCGCGGCCGGCGGCGGTGACCCGCGGCTGGTAGCCCTCGGTGCTCTCCACGAGATCTTCGTGGTCAAGGCACGTCACCGGCATCACCTCCCTGAGCAGCGTGCGGCCCCAGCCCCCCTTGCCCTGCTCGCCGGTGAACGAGTACCAGCCGCCGAGGAGCAAGAGCCCCTTCCCCTGGCGCACCGCGTCGATCGTGAGCCGGACGCGGTCGGGGAAGGTGAGGACCCCGTGACCGAATTTCTGCCGGTCGAAGAAGCTCGGCGCCAGCTGGAAGAGCTTCCCCTCCACGTCGCTGAACACGATCACGTCGTGGGTGGCGAGCACCTCCTCGTAGCGGCCCGGTCCGAGCTTGTAGAAGTCCCAGGCGGGGACGCTCGTCACGGTGTGGGCACCGGTCGATTCGAGGGCGCTTTTGAGCCAATGGCCGTAGTTGACGACCTCCAGCCCCTTCATCGCGTTCTGGAACGGGGTCTCGGCGAACCACGGGCCCGTGAGCACCGCCCAGTCACCGACGTAGTAGATCCGCGCCATGCCCGCCCCTCCGCTGTCGACACGCCCCGCGGATGCCAGGCCGCGCGTCGCTGGTCGCACGATGTCTTCGGGGATGGTACCGAAAAACGGGCCATGCAGCCGCCTCCGGATCGGATGCCTGCTCAGCCGTGGCGCGGGACGTTGACGCCGTGGCCACCCGGGCCATCCACTGCTCAGCCGTGGCGCGGGACGTTGACGCCGTGGCCACCCGGGCCATCCAGGCCGGTGGGCTGCTCAGCCGTGGCGCGGGACGTTGACGCCGTGGCCAAACGGCCGGGGGAGGAAGTCGGCCAGTTGGAAGGTGCCTCCGCCGTCGATGAGGATCACGGTGTCGGGCGACCCGAACTCGTGGAGAACCTGGAGGCAGGCCCCGCAGGGGACGATCCCGGTGACGAGCCCGCCCTCCCGGTCGCGGCAGGTGAGGGCCAGCCTCACCAACCGGCGCTGACCCGCCACCACACCGCTGCACACCGCCGTCCGCTCCGCACAGATTGTCAGGCCGTAGGATCCGTTCTCGATGTTCGCCCCGCGGAACACGCCCCCCTCGGCAAACTCCGCCGCCGCGCCCACACGCCACCCGGAGTAGGGGGAATAGGCTACGTCGGCGCCGAGCCTGGCCTCGGCCAACAAGTCGCCCGCGGAACGGGCCGGCGTGGATGGTGAGGGCATGATGGCGCGGCGTGTGGGTTGGGGCCGGTGGGGATCGCCGGCGGGGAACCTGACGATTATCATCCGCCGGCGGCGCGAGACAGCAGCGGTCCGGCAGTGGCGGACCAGGGGAGCATGCCATGCAGGGCGTCCACGTGTCGACCCATCCGCTCGTGGCCCACCACGTGGCGCGGTTGCGTGATCCGGCCACGCGGCCGCCGGAGTTCCGCCGCCTCGTCCGGCTCCTTGCGGTTCTCCTCGGCCATGAGGCCACCGTCTCCGTGCCGACGTGCGATGTGCCGGTGCCCACCCCGCTGGCCACGGCGCCCGGCCGGCGGCTGGCGGACCGGATCGCCGTCGTGCCCATCCTCCGCGCGGGTCTGGGCATGGCCGACGGACTCCTCGACCTGCTCCCCGACGCCGAGGTGTGGCACGTCGGCCTGTCACGCGACGAGACCACGCTCCAGCCCCAGGAGTACTACAACCGGCTGCCGGCGCGGTGTGCCGCGACGCTGGCCGTGGTCGCCGATCCGATGCTCGCCACCGGCGGTTCGGCGGTGCGGACCTGCGAGATCCTCCGTGCGGCGGGTATCTCACGGATCATCTACCTCGCCCTGATCGCGGCCCCCGAGGGGGTGTCGCGGCTCCGCGCCAGTATGCCGGAGGTGGTGATCCACGTCGCTGCCCTCGACGCGGGGCTCAACGCCGTGGGCTTCATCATGCCGGGGCTCGGCGATGCCGGCGACCGGCAGTTCGGCACCCTTCCCGAGCACCCCTGAACCGCTTGTCCGGGAGGCCCCGCCGTGCGCGCCGTCGATCTGATCCGCCGCAAACGCGACGGGGGCCGGCTGACGCCTGCTGAAATCGGCTTTCTCGTCGACGGCATCGCCGACTACACGGTGCCCGACTACCAGTGGTCGGCATTCCTCATGGCGGTGGTGTGGCGCGGGATGGATCCCGTGGAGACGCGGGCCCTCGTCGAGGCGATGCTCGAATCGGGGTCGGTGATCGACCTCTCCGCGATCCCCGGCCCGAAGATCGACAAACACTCCACCGGTGGTGTCGGCGACACCACGAGCCTGATCCTCGCCCCGGTCGCCGCCGCCTGTGGCGTGACGGTGCCGATGGTCTCGGGGCGCGGCCTGGGGCACACCGGGGGCACGCTCGACAAGCTGGAAAGCATCCCCGGATTCCGGGTCGATCTGCCACTGGGCGACTACCGGCGCATCGCCCGGGACTGCGGGCTCGTGCTCATCGGGCAGACCGACGAGATCGCCCCCGCCGACCGCTTCCTCTACGCGCTGCGCGATGCCACTGCCACGGTGGAGTCGATCCCGCTGATCACCGCCTCGATCCTCTCCAAGAAGCTCGCCGAAGGGATCGACGGCCTGGTGCTCGACGTGAAGACGGGGGACGGGGCCTTCATGCGCCGGCGCGAGGATGCCGAGGCCCTCGCCCACAGCATGGTGGAGATCGGTGGTTCCATGGGCAAGCCGGTGCGCGTCCTCCTCACGACGATGGACGAGCCACTGGGCACCTCCGTGGGCAACGCCCTGGAGGTACGCGCGGCGGTGGAGGGGCTCGCGGGCACGCGGCGCGACGCCATGACCGAGCTGTCGCTCGAACTGGCCGCCGAGATGCTCCTCCTCGGCGGTGTGGCAGCCGAGCGCGGGGCGGCCCTCGAGCGCTGCCGGGGGGCGATCGCCGATGGCTCGGCGCTCGAGCGCTTCCGCCGTGTGATCGCCGCCCAGGGGGGCGATCCGCGGGTCTGCGACGATCCCGTGCGGGTGCTGCCGCGGGCGCCGTGCGTCGCCCCCTTCGTGGCCCCGCGCTCGGGGTGGCTGCGGCAGTTCCGCGCCTGGTCGGTGGGGCAGGCCTCGATGCTGCTCGGCGCGGGGCGGGCGACGGTGACGGACGCGATCGACCAGGCTGCGGGGATCGAGATCCTCCGCCGCGTCGGTGCCAGCGTCACCGTCGGCGAGCCGCTCGCCGAACTTCACTTCCGTCCCGAACGCGGCGCCGCCCTCCCCGCGGCCCTGGAGTTGCTCGCGTCCGCCGTGGAGATCGGTGACGAGGCTCCGGCCAGTCCCCCGGCGACGCGGATCCTAAACCGCTTCGGCGCGACCTGAACCGCCGGCCGCCGGTCAGTACTTCTGGATCATGTCGAAGCCGAGCATGAGCTGATCGTCGCTGGCCCCATCGTTGAACGGCCGCCGCGGCTGGCCGTCGGGACCGCCGAAGAAGTCCCAGCGGAGCGCCGGCCGCATGAGGAAGTTGCCCGTCGGCACCCAGTTGGGGCCGATGGTGAGCGAGTAGTAGTTGCCAGGCAGGGGGACGTGATTGGGGTTGCTCGGCCGGTTGAGGCCGACGCGCGTGCCGTCGGTGTCCTGGAACCACTCGAAGCGCACGCCCCAGCGCCACGTCTCGCTCACCTTCCAGTAGAGGTACTGGTCGATGCCGGTCCACAGCGCCGTGCCCCCGCCGACGAGACCATCGGCTTGGGTGCCGAGCCACTGGTGGAAGACGTACTCGACGCTGCTGGTGGGCCGGGCCTCGAAGATCAAGCTGTAGCGTGTCCGGTTGGCGGAGATCAGCGGCGGTTGCGGCTGGAAGAAGGGGGAGAAGTCGCTGGCTTCGTCACCGGTGACGATGGCGAACTGAGCAGCTCCGGAATTGTCGTCGTTCTTGAGCCGCACGCGGCCGAGGAAGTTGGCCTTGCTGTAGGGGCTCGCCAACCCGTTCCAGCCGTTGACCAGCCCGCCGTTGATCTCGAGATTGTCGGTGGCACGCCAGTTGACGAGACCGCCCCAGTGGGTGAAGGGCCCGGCGAACTGGTAGCTGTAGGCCTTCATGTAGAAAAAGTTGCCGACGGCCGGCACCCCCTCGTAGCCCACCAGCGAGTAGAAGTGGCCGAGCTTGATGTTGAGGTCGCGGCTTCCCACCTCGCCGTAGAGCTGCGGGATGGCGAGACCGTAGTACTCGCCGCTGTTCCAGTCGCGAGTGCCCGGGTTGACCTCCCAGCCCTGCGACATCGCCAGGGGGAAGTCCTCGCCGTAGAGGACGTCGGTCCGGGCGCCGATGCCCACGCCCTCCTCGGGCAGGAGGCGCTCGCCGATGAGGTAGACCTGGTTGGCCATCGGCTCGTTGGCCCTGTCGACGGCGTTGTAGGGGCCGTTGAACTTGCTCGCCGGGTTGCCGAAGTTGCCGACGAAGCCGCCGTCGAGCCAGCCGTACACGCCACCACGGTCCGGCTCGCCGAACAGGAACCAGTCCTGCCCCGACGGGATCACCCCTTCCGACACCTCGTCGACGAGGACCGGGTCGAAGCGCTCGAAGGCACCCACCTGACCAGGCTGGGCGACGAAGTCGCTTTCCTGCGCCGCCAGGTCGGCTGCCAGCGTCACCGATCCCAGGAGTGCCGCCAGAACCCGTCCCGCCATCCGCTGTGCTCGTGGCATCGCCCGCTCTCCGCCGTTCGGCATGGTGCGTCACGTTCGTCCAGCCGCGCCGCCCGCTGCCGGATCATCCCGTGCCGTCGGAGAACAGATCGACGCGGTCGGGAGCGGAACGTTGGGTGCCCGTGCGGGTGGCGCAACGGTCATTCCCTGCCCACCCGGAATGCGGAGCCGGCATTTCCTTCCTCCATTCCGCACCACCCTTCCATCCGGAGCGGCGCTGCCCCGGATGGTGGAGCCGGGGCCGGGAATGCCGTTTCGGGTGAGCGATCGGTCTGGATGGATTGTGAATGTTCAAGCCGCAGGGTGTGGCGTCCGATCGCATCACCAGTGATGGAAGGAGGGGCGATGACGGGCCGTGTGATGCCAGGCAAGCGGGGGTGGTGTGGGATGGCCTGCGCCGTGCTCCTCATGGCCGCGGGGCCGGCCCGGGGCCAGTCGTTCGGCGTCGATCTGCGGAACACGCTCATGCCCGCCTCGGGGGGCATGGCGGGCACGAGCGTGGCGGCACCCCAGGACTTCCTCTCCGCCATCAACGCCAATCCGGCGGCCCTGACGCAGTACGAGGGCACGCACTTCAGCATCGGTGGCGGTTTCGTGGAGGCCACGGCAAACCTCACCCAGACCGCCCCGGTGCGCCTGCTCGGTGTCGAGCCGTTCTCCGCCAAGAGCAGCACCCCGGGGGCGATCGTGCCGGCCATCGGTGTCGCCCAGGAACTCGATCAACTCCCCCTCCCGACCACGGTGGGGCTGGCCCTCGTCGGGGCGGCGGGAGCGGGCACGAGCTACGTGGGCCAGCCCGCCAGCAACGGTACGTCGTCGTACCTCCTGGTGCTCGAGTTCGCCCCCAGTGTCGCCGTCGCCCTCACCGACCGGCTCTCGCTCGGCGGGACGCTGTTCATCGGCGATGCCTACGCCTCGGGACCGTTCGTCGGCCGGAGCACGATGACCAACGCCTACGCGCTGCGCGGTGGCGTGGGGCTCGACTACCGGATCGGCGACGCGACCTGGCTCGGTGCCTACTACCAATCGACCCAGGCCTTCCGCTTCCAGGACCAAGTCGTGCTCTTCCAGCAGGCGGGGCCGCGCGACGTGGACATCGGCCTCCCCCAGCAGGTCGGCGTCGGGATCGCCAACTCCAGCCTCCTCGACGGCCGGCTCCTGCTCGCGGCCGACGCCCTGTATCTCGATTGGGACAGCGCCGCCCTGTTCCAGAGCCTCTACCAGGGGCAGTGGGTGATGCAGCTCGGGGCCCAGTACCGGGTCAACGATCGGCTCACGACGCGCGTTGGCTACGCCCTCGCCGGCAATCCGATCGACCACACCGTTGGCTCGCGGATCGGCCCTGTCGAAGTGCCCGGAGGGATCCCGGCGGTGAAGTACCTCCAGTCGCAGTACGCCGTCGTCAACCAGCACCGCTTCACCGCCGGCCTGGGGTTCGCCGACGTGTTGCCGGGGATCGACTTCGACGGCTTCGCCGGCGGGATGTTCCCCGAGTCCGAGCAGCTCGGCGCCACCACCTTCACGAGCCTGGCGAGCTGGTGGATCGGCCTGGGGTTCACCTGGCACTACGACCGGGCCCGCGGTCGGTGAGCGGGGAGGTGTGTGCGGCCCTGGCGTTGGGATCCACGGTGGGCGGGATACCGATGGGCTACGCGATGGCATCGACACGGACCATGACGGCGGTGGCCCGCGGCCTGGCGCTGGTGGTGCTGGCGCTGTGGGCCCCCCTCCCCGCCGCCGCCGAGCCAACGCCGCGGGAAGCGGACGGCCGCACCGAGGAGGTGGAGACCGATCGCGACTCCTTCACCTTCGCCACCACCAGCGCCGGCGCCGGCACGACGATCCTCGAGGCGTCCTATTCCTTCATCGACAATCGCCTCGGCCCGGAGGCCCACAGCTACCCGGAACTGCTCGTGCGCCGCGGTATCGCCCGGCGGGTGGAGCTCCGCCTCGGCTTCAACCGCGAGGCGGGTGGCCCAGGGACGGTGTCGGGGACGGAGCTCGGTGGCGAGGACGTGGAAACGGAGGCGGAGAGCCGGATCCTCTACGGCATGAAGGTCGAGACGTCGCAGCAGCGTGGCTGGGTGCCGCAGTCGGCACTCGTGCTCCAGGGGTTCACGCCGACATCGGGCCCTTCGACCGCTTCCACGCTCATGGTCGGCGAGGCCTTCGGCTGGACGCTCCCCAACGGCTGGGTGTGGGACACGGCGATCCGCTGGGGCACCGGCTATCTGGAGGCGGCCGACTCGTTCGACCAGTGGGCGCCGTCGACCGTCCTGAAGATCCCCGTCGGGGAACGGTGGAACGTCCATGCCGAGTACTTCGGGATCTTCTCCGCGGGCAAGGAAGGAGGAGCCGATCGACGGTCAGTTCTTCAGCCCCGGGGCGCACGTGCTCCTCTCCCGCGACCTGGAGCTCGGTGTCCGCGTCGGCTGGGGCCTGAGCAACCGATCGGCCGCCTTCTTCGCCAATACCGGTCTCGGCTGGCGGTTCTGAGAAGTCCGAAACGTTGCGGATTCCGCCCGCTCCGCGGCACAATTGGCGCCGTTCATCCGCGCTACCCGCGCCCTCCGGTGCCGGGATCGCGCGTGGTCGTCCCGTGTCCACCGTGTCGCCGCCCGAGGAACCCGTCGATGACGATGACCATGAGGATCGTGCCCTGGCTGGCGCTGCCGGCCACCCTGTTGGTTGCCCCGGGCACCGCCGCGGCGCTGCCACCGCGTTCCGAGCGCGTGGCGGCGCGGGTCGCCGAGCGGGCCTATGCCCGGCAGGCGATCGCCGAGGCGCGCGCCGCGCAGGCCGAGGCCCGTGTGGCCCAGATCGCGCCTCTGGTGCCGGTGCCCCCGCCGCCGCGGCCAGCCACCGTGCGGCGCATGGCCCGGGCCGGCGTGCCCCTGCCGCCGCCGGGGCCCGTCACGGCCGGCGCCGCGCAGCCGGTGGTCATCGTCGTGAGCGCGGCCGAGCCGGTCGGGGCCGCTGGGCCCCAGGTTGGTGCTGGGTCCCTGACCGGCAAGGGGGCATCCCCGGCGGCGCTCGAACCACGTGCATCCACCGCATTGGCGGCACCGGCAGGCGGCGCACCCGCCCGCATGGCGCCGCAGCCCACGCCCCCGCAGGCCACGCCGGGGCTGGTCGTGCCGGGGCCGGTGGCGCAGGAGCCGGTGATGAAGGGGCCACTCGTCCAGGGTCGTGGCGCCCTGTCGCCGCGGCCGGTGGCACCGGCCGATTCGCGCGACCTGCGCGACCCCGGCGACGTCGCTCCCGACGGCACGCGGAGTGTGCTCGTGGTGAGCGAGGAACCGGAACCGTCGACGCCGGAGACCACGGCACCGGCCACCGATGCCACGATCGAGTTGCTCCCTGTTCCCGAGGCGCGGTGACGGCGGACATGATTCCGGTCAATCGGCGATCCGGGCGCCGAGGGTGACGAGGGGGTCGTAGCGATCCACGCCGTCGCCCGTGGCCCAGGCGAGGCCGCGGAGCACGATGGCGCGGAACACCGGATCGTCGAACGACCAGGAGTAGTGCCCCGGGATCGACACGAACACGCGCCCACCGCCGTGCTCCGCCGTCCAGAACAGGGGCCGCGGCGCCCCCTCCTCGATCGCCGTGGCGAGCACGCGCACGCGCCCCGGATCGCCGACGAGATCCCAGTAGCTCTCGTCGACAAGCGCCACGCGGTCGAGATTCCGTGTGATCGGATGGGCGCCGGCGGGGGTGAAGTCGAGGTCGAGCGGCCCGTGGCGGAACCGCGACCGCCCCCCTTCCCAGGCGAGGCCGATCCGTGCGGCGAAGCCGGCCGGGTCGGGGCCGCCATCCACGGCGTAGTGGATGAACACAACGCCGCCGCCCCGCTTCAGGAAGGCGTCGAGGCCGGCGGCACGCGAGGGGGTCCACGTGCCACGCTGGAAACAGACCAGGCCGTCGGCGGTGGCGAGCTGTTCCGCCGTCGGCCACGGCGCGGCCACGTCGACCTCCACGCCGTCGGCCACGCCGAGCAGATCGCGCCAGGCCGCCTGCCAGGCGGGGTAGTCGTGCTCGCCGGGCCCGTGGTCCTTGGGACCGGCCACGAGCACGATGCGGCGCGGCGGCGTGGGGGTGGGGCTGCCGCCGGCGAGGAGCGTGGCCACCTCGGCCCGCGACCGCGGTGGAGGCGGAGGGAGCGGGGCGTCGGGTGGCATCCGCGGCGGCGGTTGCGTGAGGAACACGAGCAGGTCGCGGAGCGGGTCGGGCCCGAGCTTCTCCGCCAGGCCCGTGGGCATGATCGACAACGGCGACGGCTGCATCTGCTCGACGTCGGCGGTGGCGACGCGCAGTTCGCTGCCATCGACGAGGCCGACGCGGAGGGCGTCGCCGTCGGGACGCACGATCCCGGAAACGACGCGGCCGTCGGTGAGCGTGAGCGTGTGGGCGAGGTGCTCCGGGTTGAGGGCAGCGCTCGGCTCTGCGATGTCGCGGCGAACCGCGCGCGGATCGCGGTGCACGAGGTTGGTGAGGTCGGGTCCGATCCACCCACCCTGGCCGTGAACGCGGTGGCAGCGGCTACAAGCTCCCTCTTCCCCGAAGAACACCCGCCAGCCACGGGCCCAGCTGCCACCGGCCAGCTCCTCGGGGAGTGTCGCCGGCAACGCCGACGCCGGGCCGGCGGTGTCGGGTGCCACCCAGGGGAGGTGGCAGCGGTGGAGGGGGAGCGGCCGGGGCCGCGGATCCTCGGCCGTGGACCAGTGGCACTCGAGGGCGAATCCGGGGCCGGTCGTCGCGTCGATCACCACCGCGCGCGGGCCGGCGGGGCCCGTGAACGCGAGGCCGGACCGTGGTCCGTGACCATCGTCACACTCAAGCGTTAGCGCGCCGGCAAGCGCGACCGTCACCACCTCGCGCGGCAGCGCCTGGTCGAGCGTCGCCCCCGCCTGCACCTCGGGGCGGAGCATGCCGGTCAGATCGAACGTGGCGGCGAGGCGCAGCGCACCCGGCTGCTCCACCAGGTGCCAGAGGCGGTCGTGGTCGGGGCTGCCGGCGGTGAGCTGGCGCGCGAGGGACGTATCGGGGCAGGGGAGCCAGCCCGACCAGGTCTCCCGGCCGTCGGCCGACCGCCACTCGGCCGCCATCCCGTGCGGTGCGTAGGCCAGATCGACGACGCCGTCGACGCCGAGCGCCTCCGGGTCGAGCGCCAGGGAGAGGGCGTGGCCGACCGCGGCCCGGTGGGGGGCGGTGGCGAGCACGACGGTGCGGCCGTCGGGAGTCACCTGCACGCCGTGGATCGCCAGCGCCTGCCGCGCCGCCAGTTCCTGCGCGACGATCACGGCATATCCAGGGCGGAACTGCTCGAACCGGTCCCCCGCCGACACGGCGGGACCATGCTCGATGCGGCTGTCGCGCGCGGTGGTGGCAAGCCACTCGGGCGGCACCGGGCGATCGAACACCACGCGCACCTCCCCCGGCGCCGGCGTGAACACGAGGCGCGGCTGGGGCAGCTCGGGGCGCGCGTGCCGGATGCGGAACAACCGGCCGGCGCCGCCCGGGCCGGAGCCCCAGTCGGGGGCGCCGCTGTGGCAGGTGACGACGAGATCTCCCCGGGGCGACACGGCGCCATCGACCGGCATCAGCGCCAGGCAGCCGAGGACCGTCCCGCGCGCCACCCGGTCGATGCGGCCGTCGCCGCGCGCCACCGTCGCCAACTCCACCCGGAACAGCCGCCCGCGCGACTCCCCGCACACCAGGGCACTGCCGCGCCACCAGTCGGGGCCGAAGGACGGAGCCCCCGCCGCCACCGGTTCGTCGAACACGAGGCCGCAGGTGCTCTGGTGCTGGGGGCGGAAGTCGAACAGGCTCGGCTCGTCGATGACGGTGGGGAGGTGCCGGGGGTGACGCGGCGGGAAGCCGTAGTGCCGACCCGGTTGGATGGCATGCAACTCGTCGAACGGATTGCCGTTGGCCAGCCAGGTGGCCCCCTCCTGGTCGGTGCAGAAGAGCTGCCCCGCGCCGTCGACGGCGAGGCCGTAGGGGAAGCGGATCCCCGTGCACACCGTCTCGCGGCGGGAAAAGTCGGGGGCCAGGCGCTGGATCGTGCCGCGCTCGCCGCGTGGATCGTAGGCAGCGACGCCATCGGGGCCCGGCAGGTAGGCGCTGGTGAAATCGGCGGTGCCGATGCCGAAGTACAAGCTGCCGTCGGGGCCGAGCGCCGCCCCGAGAGCATCCGACACGCCGCCGGCCGAGACGCGCGGCTCGGGCCAGCCCTCGGCCACCACCTGCGCGTGGTCGCCGCGGCCGTCGCCGTCGGCATCGGGGATCCACACCACGCGTCCCACCGTGACGACGAACACGCCTTCCCCGCGCGGATCGCCGCGCGGCGACAGCGCCATCCCCATCACCGCCTTGATCGACGGGCTGCGGAAATACTCCGTGGCGGTGTCCTCCAGGCCGTCGCCATCGGTATCGCGCAGCAGCCACACCGCGCCGTCGTAGGCGCCCGCCACGAGGATGCCGTCGTGGCGGTAGCGCAGGAAGTTGACGTTGGTGAGGGCCACCGGCAACGCGTCGACGGTGAAGCCGGGGAGGAACATCCGCGCCGTCTCCACCGCGACCCGTTCCAGCGGCACACCGGCGGTGGGGGCGGCGCGTTCGGCGAGGAACGGGGCGTGTTTCGTCGTCAGCCAGGCCTCCAGCCGGGCGATCGTGTCGTCGGGGAGCCGGCCGGCGAAGAGGAGCAGTTCGGCGATGTCGCCGTCGAGGAACCCGGTGACCGTCGGCGGCCGGCCGGAGTTGTCGTAGGACCGGGCACCGATGACGAGGCGCTCGCAGCGCGCGGCGCCACCCGTGTGGTCACGGCTCCCCGCCGCCGACCCGTCGATGCGGGCGCTCACGCCACCGGGGCCGACGCCCGCCGCCAGACTGACGACGTGCGCCGCGCCGAAGGGGAGCGACCGATCGCACAGGTCGCCGATCCCGCCGAACCCGGGCCCCTCGACATTGAGCACTTCGAACCGGGCGCTGGCCGCGGGGCCGAGGTCGACGTTGAAGCCCGAGGTGTAGTCGTTGCGTCCCCGGGCCTGGCCGGCGGCCAATGCGCGGAAGCCGCCGTGGTTGGACCGCGGGCGCACGACGGCGAGCAGCGTCCAGGCATCGAGCTCGGCCGCGGGGCCGGCCGCCAGGAGGTGGGTGGCGCTGCCGTCGAAACGCACCGCCGGCGCCGGGCCGCCGAGCAACAGCGGCCGCGCCGCTCCGTCGGGCTGGAGGGCGTCGTGTCGTGCGCCCGAGCCGTCGCGCCACATGCGCACGCGCGGCGCGGATTCGCCCGCTTGCGCTCCGGGGTCGTCGCCGACCGGGTCGGTGTCGGCGGCGGGAATCCGCGTGGCATCGAGCCAGAGGAACAGTCCCGTGGCGTGCGGCAGGGTGGGATCGGTCCACGGCTCGGGCCCGGCCGCGGCGACCGGCGCGGCCAACAGCGAGAGCGCCAGCGCCACGCGGCTTACGGCGGCGGCGCGGTACAGGGTGGGCATCGGTGCGCTCCGCATCACGATCGCGCGCCGCGGCCGAGCCGCACCGCGGCGAAGGCACGCACTTGGGCGGTCACCGCCACCTCGGTGGGTAGTCGCTCCATCGAACTGGCCCCGTAGAAACCGTCGCAGGCGGGCACGCGGTCGAGCACCTCCTGGGCGTCGGCGGGCTCGGCGATCGGGCCGCCGTGGCAGAGCACGAGGCAGTCGTCCCGCAGCCCCTTGCACACGTCGACGATCTCCCGCACCGCCGTCACACAGTCGTCGAGCGATCGTGCCGAGACGGCGCCGATGCGTCCCTTGGTGGTCAGCCCCATGTGGGCGACGACGATGTCGGCCCCGGCACCGGTCATGAGCCGGGCCTCCTCCGCGTCGAACACGTAGGGGGTGGTGAGGAGGTCAAGCTGCCGGGCGGCGGCCACCAGTTCGACCTCCAGCCCGTAGCCCATCCCGGTCTCCTCGAGGTTGGCGCGGAACGTGCCGTCGATGAGGCCCACGGTGGGGAAGTTCTGGATCCCGGCGAATCCCCGGTCGCGCAGCTCGCGGAGGAAGTGTTCGCGGAGCATGAACGGATCGGTGCCGCAGACCCCCGCCAGCACGGGCGTGTGGCGCACCGCCGTGAGCACCTCGTGGCCCATCTCGACGACGATCTGGTTGGCGTTGCCGTAGGGCATGAGCCCGGCGAGCGACCCGCGCCCGGCCATCCGGTAGCGGCCGGAGTTGTAGATCACGATCAGGTCGATGCCGCCGGCCTCCTCGCAGGCGGCGGTGATCCCGGTGCCGGCGCCCCCGCCGATGATCGGCTCACCCCGTGCCACCTTGGCGCGGAGCCGGGTGAGGATCGCGGCCCGGGAGTGGTGGGGGGAAGGCGTGGTCATGCACGGGCTCCACGGTGCCGCACCCGGTCGAAGGCGGAGCGCACCTCGATGGCGAAGGCGGGATCGTTGATGTGGACGTCGATCCGCCGCAGCCGGCGGGTGGCGGTGTCAGGGAGGAGGCGGGTCAGTTCGGCGTGGAGGGCCTCGTCGGCTTCGGGATCGTGGAACGGCCCCCCCGGCGCGTCGAGGGCCGACACGCCGCCGAGCGGCAGGACGATCTCGAGCGGCCCGGTGGCCGCGGCGAGGCGCTCGGCGATGAAGCGGGCGGCGGCGACGTTTTCCGCGGGGGTCGTGCGCATGAGCGTGACCTGCGGGTTGTGGACGTGGAGGAGGCGGTGGCGGAACCGTTCCGGCACGCCGTCGAGGCTGCCGAAGTTGACCATGTCGAGGGCCCCGGTGCTGACGACGCACGGGATCCCGCGCCGCACCACGGCGCCGAAGCGGTCGGGGCCGCAGGGGAACACGCCCCCGACGAGGTGGTCGGCGACTTCGGTGGTGGTGAGATCGAGCACCCCGTCGAGAAGCCCCCCCTCGACGAGCGCCTCGAGCGCCCGCCCGCCGGTGCCGGTGGCGTGGAACACGAGGCAGTCGAAACCGTCGGCCTCGAGGGGCTGGCGGACCGCGGTGACGCACGGCGTGGTGACGCCGAACATCGTCATCCCCAGGGTGGGCCGCGATCCGCCGGGGGGGAGGGTGGCCGCGCCGTCGCGCACCATCCCCACGATCGCCGCCGCGGCGTTGGCGAGGATCCGGCGCGACACGGTGTTGAGACCGGCCACGTCGACCACGCTCGGCATGAGGATCAGGTCGCTGACGTCGACGTAGGGGGCGGTGTTGCCGGCGGCGACCGTGGAGACGATGAGCTTGGGTAGCCCCAGCGGCAGTTGGCGGAAGCCCGGGGCGAGGAGGATCGTGCCGCCGCTGCCCCCCAGGCCGATCACGCCGGCGACACGCCCGGCGGTGTGCTCATCCCCGAGCCAGGACGCGACGGCCCGCGACATCGTCGCCACCGCCGCACCACGGTCGAGCCGGGCGGGATCGGCCGCGTTGCCCGCTCCGGCGGTGGGACCCAGGGCCGCGAGGACGGCCGTGCGCGGCACGTCGACCGGCACGGTGGCGGGCCCTTGCGTGCCGACGTCCACGGTGGTCACCGTGCCGCCGGCGGCACGGATGCGTGCCGCCAGGAACGCCAGTTCCTCCCCCTTCGTGTCGCCCGTGGCGAAGGCGTGGATGGTGGGCATCGGCATGGATCAAGGTCCGGGGTGTCCGCGGAGTGTATCCTCACACATCGCGCCAGCGCCGGCTCGCCGAGGGTAACCGTGCCGGACGTGTTCCGCACGCTGGGCGGCAATGCCTCCGGAGGAGTCACCCCCCTCGCCGTGACGGTTGCCGCCGCGGGGCATCCGCGTTCAATGAGCTGCCCTGCGGGGGGTGAGAGCGGCGGCCATGGCGATTCACACGTTCACCGACTTCGATGCCTGGGGCGAGGCGATTCGCGGCGCTCACCTGAATTTGGCCTGTGACGCCGTCGAGGAGCCCTGCTGGTCGCTCGCCGTGCGGCCGCTTGGCGACATCGTGGTCCAACTGGCGCATGAGGGCGGAGGCGACCTCTGCTACGGCGCCAACAGCCACCCCGGGGTGACCCTCTTCCTGCCCGTCTCGCGGCCTGCGGAGTATGTCGGCAACGGCGTGCGGTTCGATGACGCCAGCCTGCTCGCCATCCCGCCGGGGGCGGATTTTCGGATCCATGTGCGCCGCGTGGCCCACGACTGGTGTTCGGTGGCGCTCCCGGCCGGCCGGTTCGCCTGGTGCGAAGACACCGGCGCGCCCGTCCGGCACAGCCGCGTGCTCGGCGCCGTTCCACGACTCACCTCCCGGCTCCGCGACCTGATCACCCGCACCACCATGGCCGGGAGCCTCGACGGAACACCGACGCCGGCGACCCGGGCCGCAGCCGATGCCGTGATGCGTGCGGCCCTCGGCTGCCTCCAGATGCCCGTCAAGGAGACGCCTGCCATCGGTCGGCCGCGGCTCGATCGCGGTGAGATCATCCGCCGCGCGGTGGCGGTGCTCGACATTGACTCATGGCCCAGACCGGCCGTGGCCGACCTCGCGGTCGCCGTCGGCGTTCCGGTGCGCACGCTCGCCCGGGCGTTCCACGAGTCGTTCGGTGTCAGCCCCTTGGCATACATCCAACTCCGCCTGCTGCACGAGGTGCGACGCGGCCTGCGGACCGCCGACGAGGGCACGACCGTGGCCCGGATCCTCACCGCCCACGGCATCTGGGACTTCGGTCGGTTCGGGGCCCGCTACCGGCGGCAATTCGGCGAGACGATGTCGGCCACGCTCCTGCGCCGCCGCTGACGATGGTGCGGTGGGCGGCGGGAGCCCCGCGTCAGGGAACGCGTGGCGTCCCCCGATCCAACGGCGTGCCATGGACCAACGGCGTGCCGTGGAGGACCGCCAAGCGCACGAGCCCCGCCCCGGTGGCTCCGAGTTTCTTGGTGATGCTCTTGCGGTGGGTCTCGACCGTCTGTCGGCTGATCCCCAACTCGGTCGCGATCGTCGCCGTCGAGAGCCCCTGGCCGATCCGGCGGAAGACATCCATCTCGCGCTGGCTGAGCGTGCGTTCGATCCGCTGGCGGGCGCTCTCGCGGCCGAGCGTCTCGAGCGCCCCGGTGATCGCCCCGGCAATGCTTGGGGCGCCGTCTTCGATAACGACCACCGTCTGCACCGGATCCGATGCGAGCGGCTGGCGCTGGCGGATGCGCGGGAGCGACTCCCGGTCGGCGACGAGGATCACCCGTGGCACCGGGGAGGATGTGGCGAGCGTGGCCAACAGCGCCAGACCGCAGCCATCGGGGAGGCTGGGATTGAGCACCACCAGGTCGGGCCGGCTGGCGGCGCACGCCGTGCGGCCGGCGGCGACGGTCGCGGCGGTGGCGGCCACGTCGACCTCGAACGGCCCGGCCATCATCCCCGCAACGAGATCGGCGAACGCGACGTGGCCGTCGATGATCACCGCCACCGGTCGGCGCGGGTTCTCCTTCCGCCGGGAGCGGCAGGTAGGATCGGGAGCGTGCATCAGATCGGATCGTTCTGACAGACCGGTGTCGCTGTCACCGTCTTCTCGCCACGCCACGGCCGCCTCGGACGATGGGAAAGGGAACGCCCCGCGGTGAACCCGCCTCGGGCTGCGGAGCCGCGATCGATTCCGAGCGAGTATCATAAGGGCATTCCCGCCACCGTCGATGCTATTTCGGACAAAAGTCGGCCCTACGCGCCGGTGGCGATGGCGCGACCCACCGGTGGTTTGCGGGGAGACGCGGGCCACGGCGGGGCCTTGCCCGCGGGGCGCTCGAGCGGCTGGGGCTGCACATCCTCGATGAAGCGCAGACGCACGCCGAGGGCCCGGTCGTAGCGGGCCGTCAACGCGGCGGCGTGGGGCTCGCGTGTGCCCGCCTCCTGGGCATGCGCGGCAGCCGAGGCCAAGTCGCCCGGGCCGAGGAAGCCGCGCTCCGGCGACCAGACGAACTCCGCCACCAGGTTGTCGGCGTGCACGATCCAGGCGAGGCGGTCGAATCCCACGGCGATCACCCGCGGGGCGTAGCCGGTCTGTCGTTGCCACTCGGGGAAAAACTGCCATCCCGCACGGCGCGGTTGCCCACTCGTGCGGAACCCGCAGATGCCCCCACGGCTCCCGTCTCACGCCAGGACATCGTGGACGACCGTGCCATGGACGTCGGTGAGGCGGTAATCGCGGCCGGCGTGGCGGTAGGTGAGACACTCGTGGTCGAAGCCGAGGAGATGGAGGATCGTGGCGTGGAGGTCGTGGGTGTGGACCGGCTTCTCCACCGCCCGCAGGCCGTGTTCGTCGGTGGCCCCGTGGACGATGCCTCCCTTCGTGCCGCCGCCGGCGAGCCACGACGAGAAGGCCCATGGATGGTGCTCGCGCCCCTTGGCGTCGGCGGTGTTGTTGAACGGCGTACGGCCGAACTCCGTGGTCCACACGACGAGCGTCTCGTCGAGCATCCCCCGCGCTTTGAGATCGGCCAGGAGGGCGCCGATCGGTCGATCGACGTTCCTGGCGAGGCCGACGTGCGACAGCATGTCGCCGTGGGCGTCCCAGTTGTTGCTCGAGCCGGTGTCGATCAACTCCACGAAGCGCACGCCGCGCTCGACGAGCCGGCGGGCGGCGAGGCACTGCCAGCCGAATCCGGTCGTCTGCCCCGGCTGGAGGCCGTAGGCCGCGAGCGTGGCGGCCGATTCCCCCGTGAAGTCGAAGGCCTCGGGGACGGCCATCTGCATCCCGAAGGCGGTCTCGAAGGAACGCAGGCGCGTGGCCAGGTCGGCGGCGCCGGCCCGGGCGGCGCGGTGCTCCTCGTTGGCGGCCCGGAGGGCGTCGAGTTCCAACCGCTGCCGATCGGCCGGCACCCGCGGGGCGACGTTGGCCACCGGTTCGGCGCCCGGCACGACGAGCGTTCCCTGGTGGACGCCGGGGAGGAAGTCGGCGGCGTAGACCTGCGTCCCGGCGTAGGTCTGCTGCGGCGCTATGACGACGAACGAGGGCAGGTTGCGGTTGAACGTGCCCAGGCCGTAGCTCACCCACGAGCCGATGCTCGGACGGGAGAAGGCGAACGACCCGGTGTGCATCCCCAGCGTGGCGTTGTAGTGGTTGGAATGCGACGTGTGCATCGAGCGGATCATGGCGATGTCGTCGACGTGGGCGGCGACGTGCGGGAAGAGCGTGCTCACCTCGGTGCCGCAGTCGCCATGGGGGGCGAAGTCCCACTGCGGCCGCTTGAGGAAGATCCGCTCGTAACCGGGCCGGTCCTTGATCTCGGGATGGTCGGCCTTGATCTCCTTGCCGTGGTCGCGGTGGAGGGCCGGCTTGGGGTCGAAGGTGTCGACGTGGGAGACGCCACCGGTCATGAACAGGAAGATCACCTGCTTCGCCTTCTCCACTGCCGGCGGCAGCCGTGGCGCGAGCGGATCGGCGCCGGGGGGCGTGCCGTCGGCGCGGAGGAGATCGGCCACGATCCCCTCCATGAGGAGCGAGCCGGCGACGGCGGAGCGGAGGAGGTGGCGGCGGTGCATGCGTGTCGCGCCGGAGGAGGGTGTCGGGGTGGTCGCGGGGAGGTGGACCGGACGGATGGCCGAGCGCGTGGTCAATCGAGATGGAGGAATTCGTTGCCCGCCATGAGGACGCGGGCCAGGGCGCTCCACCGTTCCGTCGGGGTGCCCGGGTAGTCGGCGAGGAAACGCAGCGCCCGCACGCATTCGAGCGCACCCGGCTCGCGCTGGAGGAGGAGCCGGTGGAGGCGGTCGATGCGGCCCTCGTCTCCACCGTCGGTGCCGAGGCGCTCGGCCACGAGCGTGGCCTGGTCGTGGAAAAACGGGTCGTTGAGGAACCACAAGGCCTGCGTCGGCATCGTCGTCGTCTGCCGGCGGGGGGTGCTGGCGTTGGGGTCGGCGCCGTCGAAGAGGGCCAGGAAGGGGTGCCGCCGCTGGCGCTGCACCATGAGGTAGGCGCTGCGCCGCGGCGAATCGTAGGCCGCGTTGAACGGTGCGTGCTGGGTGAAGCCCCACGTGTTCTCCGGCGGGAAGGGATGCCCCTCGGCGGGGGACGGTTCGAGGTTCCCGGAGACGGCGAGGAGGGTGTCGCGGATCTCCTCGGCGGTGAGGCGGCGGGGGGTGAAGCGGGCACGGAGTCGGTCGTCGGGATCCCGCTCGAGGGCCGGCGCGTCTCCGGGCAGACTTCCCGCGCGCTGGTAGGCGGCGGAATCCATGACGAGCCGGTGGAGCCCCTTGAGGCTGCCACCGTCGGCCTCGAACCGCTGCGCGAGCCACTCCAGGAGGGGTGGGTCGGCGCGTCGCCGCGCGAGCCGAAGTCGTTGGGGGTGCGGACGATGCCGGCGCCGAAGTGCCACTGCCAGACGCGGTTGACGATCACGCGCGTGGCGAGCGGGCTGGTCGCGACCCACTCGGCCAGTTGGCGCCGGCCACTGCCGCCGTCGGGTGCCACCGGTTCCCCGCCGAGGATGGCAAGCCAGCGCCGGGCGACGACGGCTCCGGGCTTCTCGGGATCGCCGCGCTGGTGGATGGCGACGTCCTGCGGGCGACCCTCGGCGACGGCATAGGCCACCGGCAGGGAAGGCTGTGGCGGGACCGCGGGGAGCGGGGTCGTCTCCAGCTCCCCGAGGGCGACGAGCCCCGTCCCCGCGGCCGGGGCGGCGACGTGATCGAGGGAGAACGTCACGCCATCGAGCGCGGCCGGGTGGCCGTCGGCCACGGTGCCGCTTACCAGGTAGCTCCCGGCGGCGGGGCATACCCAGGCGACCGCCACCGGGCGGTCGGGCGCCGGATGGACGAAGAACGTGTGCCCCGGGAGCGTCGTCCACGCCTGCACCGGCTCGGCAGCGGTGTTGGCCAGGGCGCTGGGCAGATCGCCGCGCACCCAGGCGACGAGTTCGGCCTTTCCCTCGACGGCGCTGTTGCGCTCGGCGAGGAAGGTCGGGCCTCCCGCGGCACGCGGCTCGACGAAGCACCATGCCGCACCCGTCTCGTCCACGTACGGGTTGGCGGACAGCCCCGAGGTGGCCAGCGCCGCACTCGACCAGCGGCGGCCCCCCATCCCGGGAGCGCCGTGTACCGCGTCGGGTGCCGCCGCACACACAACCTGCAGGTCGACCACCGTCGTGTCGGCTCCGTGATTGCCACGCGGGCCGACCGTGAGGAGGAGCATCTCCCCCGCCCGCATGTCGACGGCGTGCGGTTCCCCGGTGGCCGTGGCGAGCGCCACCGCCGCCCCCTCGCCGACGTCGGCCGCTTGGAGCGCACGGGCGTGGACGGCCAACATCGCGGCGAGGGCAACGCGGCGCCCCGCCTCGTCACGTGCCGCCACGGCCGCGTCGCGGGCGGCGACCGCCGCCTTCCAGGGGGCGAGCGCGGCGTCAGCTTCAGCCGGGGAGAGGAGGGGCACGAGATCGCGCGGCTGCCCCTTGGCCTCGCAGCCGGGAAAGGCGAACGTGGTGCCGGCAAAGATGCCGTAGAGGGCGTAGTAGTCGTCGGCCGACAGGGGATCGTATTTGTGGTCATGGCAGCGGGCACAGCCGATGCCGAGCCCGAGGAAGTTCTTCCCCAGGTTGTCGATCACGTCCTCGTGCATGAGGTGCACGTCCTTGTCGATGTCGTGCCCGAAGCGGCGCGCGATCGCCAGGTAGCCGGAGGCGACAATCCCCTCGCGCCGCGGTCCGTCGTCGGCCCCCGCCCGGAGGATGTCACCGGCGATCTGCAGGCGGACGAACTCGTGCCACGGCAGGTCGCGGTTGAAGGCGTCGTAGACCCAGTTGCGGTAGCGCCATGCATGGGGGAGGGGGCGGTCGGTGTTCTCGCCGGCGGTGTCGGCGTAGCGGACGACGTCGAGCCAGTGCCGGCCCCACTGCACGCCGTGCTGCGGGCTGGTGAGGAGCCGCTCGACCACGGACCGGAAGGCCTCGCGGTCGGGCGCCCGATCGGTGCAGAAAGCCTCGACCTCCGCGGTGGTCGGCGGCAGCCCGGTAAGGTCGTAGGTGGCGCGGCGGATGAGCGTGCGCCGGTCGGCTGCCGCTGCCGGCGCGATCCCCTCGGCTGCGAGTCGCGCGTTGAGGAAGCGGTCGATGTCGTTGTGGACGGCAGGACCATGGGCGACCGCCGGCACCGGAACCGGTGTCAGCGGTTGGAAGGCCCACCATGCCCGCGCCTCGTCGCGGCCCATGCCCCCGATCTTCACGCCGGCCGACCGCGGGTCGGGCGCACCCGACCGCACCCATTCCACGAGGGCCCCGATCTCGTCGGCTGAGAGCCGGGGCAGCGGCAGGCCGTTGTGATCCTCCATGGGGGGCATCGGGGTCACCCCCTCGTCGCCACGCACCGCGCGGATGAGCAGCGAGGCGGTGGGATCGCCGGGAACGAGCGCCGGGCCGGAGTCGCCCCCCTTCTGCCAGCCCTCGCGGGAATCGAGCGACAGCCCGCCGGCAGCCTTCGCGCCGGCATGGCAGGCCGCGCACCGCTCGAGGAGCAGCGGCCGCACCTTGGCCTCGAAGTGGTCGATGTCGGCCGCCGCAGCCGGCCCGCCACCTGGAGTCGTGAGCCACATGAGGGCCGTGAGCCAGAGGAGGCCGGCGGCGATCAAGCCCCCGGCGCCCCGCCGCCGCCCCGCCCGCAGTGGAACCGCTGCCGCTGGCATCTGGAAAGCCCCCGGTTCCTCATCGCGTGCGGCCGGCCCGATGGGAGTGTCCCCACCGTGAGCGAAGTCGTCCACGGGAGATGATCGCCGGGCATGATTCTACCGCGGCCGTGGCGAGGGCGGTTACCGCAACGGTGAGGCCTGCGATCCGGGGGGGCGAAAGGAGTTGCTGATCGTCGGCCGCATCCGGATCCGGCGCGGATCTGGGGCGACTTCCCGCTGTGTTGCCCTGCCGCGCGAACCAGCGTATGATCCTGTGGTCGTCGGGGTGCCGCGAGGCGCGGGCGACGGCCACTCGGGACGGGAAAAATGGGTTGGCCGCCGCGTGTTTCCCATGCGTGGCTCGGGTCGCCCGATGAGGGGTTCCGATGATCCGGCGACGAACCAACACGGGCGCAGCGCTTTCCCCCGGGATGAGCGTGCGTCTGGACGGCCGCTCGCGGGGAATTCGGCGCCGTCATTCCGGTGGTCGTGGCGCCTGGCGCTTGCTCGCCGGGGCGTTGACCATCGGCGTTCTCCTGTCCCCGGGTGCCGGCGGTGCCTGCGCCGGGTGTGGTGAAGACGCTGCTCCGGGCGTCGTCGTCCCCCAGGCTGCGGGCATCGCCCCCGTCCACGCTGCCGCGGCCGTTGCCCGGGGGCTCCATCGGTGCTGCCGGGCCGAGCCGGCCGGCGTCACCCAGCCAGTCTCCGCTGCGGCAAGCTGCTGCCAGCCGGTGAGCGAGCCGCAGCCGGCTGCGGATGGCGGCGTGGCCCCCGTCGCGGCCGATCGCTGTGGTTGCCTGCTGGCGCCCTCCGGCGACAGTCCGGCCATTCCCGTGCGTCCACGGGCCGAAGACCTGCGCGATACTCCGGTGGGGGTCGCCCAGGTTTCCTTCGTGCCGGCGGTAGGTGTTGGCCCGATCGGCGCGGGGGACGCCGCTGTCGTGCTGCCGGCCCACGCCCGACCGCTCCGGGTGCTCTACGGGGTGTGGCGGAACTGAAGCCGGGACCGGAGTCTCCACGCGGCGCGTGGCCCTCCGGTGTTCGCCCGGTTTCCTTTCCGTTTCACATTACTTTCCGAGGAGCATTTCCCATGTCGACGTTTTTGCTGTGGGCCGCGATGGCCCTGTCCCCTCTGGCCGGTGGTCAGGCCACCGCCTGCCGGACCTGTGATGCCTGTGCCTGCTGCGGCTGCTGCGAGAGCGGCACCTGCAACTGCACAGAGTGCCGCTGCTCGTGCTGTGACGCAGGTGCCTGGGCTGCGCAGGGCTGCACCGCCAGCGCTGCGGCGGCACCGCGGCCGGTGGCGGAGCAGGGTGGGGGCTGCGGCAGTACCTGCTGCCGCTGACATCGGGCCGGTGACGTGTGCCCGGGCAGCCGGCGGGTCTCCGCCGCTCCCGGGATGAGGCTCCGGCCGGGCGTCGCTTCCGCGGCGCTCGGCCGGCTGCCGGGCTGCCGGGCCATCGATTCCCCCCGCCCCCGTTTCCTCCGGCAGGCGGAGTGAATGGCCCCGATTCGGACCTTCTCATGGTGTCGCGGCACGTCTCGACTTATCATGTCGCGAGGGGCGACACCGCCGTCCGCACCGGATCCGCGCCTTTTGAATCGTGGTTTTCCGCGGGGATTTTGCCGGTCGGTGGCACTCGCCGCCGTGCCCGAAAGAAAAAACGTCCGGTTGTGGGGTCGGCGAACGCCTTCTTGGGTAAGCGTCCACTCCATCGTGCGCTCCCCTGGCTCCAGCGGGGGGTAACGCGGCTGCGGGCCCGCCAGGGCTCCGCGTTCCGACAGGGACGACGCTCCCGGCACGGCGGTGGTGGTGTCTCCCCGCCGGAATGGCTTTCGGGGTCCCGGGAACCTTCGTCCGTGAGGACGATCAGGAGAACGTGGATGAAGCGACTTGTCGTCTGTTGTGATGGCACGTGGCAGTCGGTCGAGAACACCTGTCCCACCAACGTGCTCAAGCTCGCTCAGGCGATCGAGACCAAGGATCTCGACGACAATCCGCAGATCGTTTTTTATGACAGCGGCGTGGGGGCGGTGAACGGGATCGGCCGTTACATCGGTGGGGCTTTCGGCACGGGGATCGACGAGAAGATCCAGGCCGCGTACCGCTTTCTCGCCTCCAACTACGACTCCGGCGACAAGATCTATCTGTTCGGTTTCAGCCGTGGGGCCTACACCGTGCGGTCGCTGGCGGGGCTGATCTACAAGTGTGGCCTCGTCGAACGGAGGTACCTCCACAAGACCCCCGAAGCCTACGCGCTCTATCGCTTGCGTCGCGAAGGAGGCCAGGAGGTGAAGCCGGGCAGCTCACGGCCCACGGCTTTTCGGCGGGAATACGGCGACCGGAAACCGATCGCGGCGCTGGGCTGCTGGGACACCGTCGGGTCACGCGGCATTCCCAATACCGTGCCGGTACTCAGCCGGTGGGTGAACCGGCGGTACGAGTTCTACGACACGACCCTGAATCCAAGCATCGAGCGGGCGTTCCACGCGGTGGCCATCGACGAGATCCGGGCGCCCTACGACGTGACCCGGATGGACAGACACCACCAAGCCTCCGAGCACCAGGTCACGCAGGTCTGGTTTCCCGGTGAGCACAGCTGCGTCGGCGGCGGCGTGCGCGAGACGAGAGGGCTCTCGGACACCACGCTCGATTGGATGATCTCGATGATCGCTCCCCTCGGCCTGAAAATCGATCGTGAGAAAATCCAGGACGGACTGACCGGAAACATGGCAACACCATTCGACAACCGCCCCAAGAGCTTCTACCGCATGTTGGGCACCACGACACGGGTGATCAATGTGGCCCACGATCGGCTCTCGAAGGCCGCGCGCGAGCGGCGGCAGAAGTGTCCCGGATATGACCCCCCGAATTTGGCCGGGATCGATCTAGCTCAGGCGACGGAGCACGTCGTCTGATGACGCCGAGACCTGCCCAGGGCACGTCAAGAAGTGTCGCGTCGGTGTTCAGGCGACCCGTGTCGACGATCCCTTGTCTCGATCCCTTATGGCGATCCCGTCCTCGTCGTCCTTGAATCCGACGGCAGCGGCGGTGACCGTTTCGAGCGGCTCCAGTCGATGGCGGAGCCGGCGCTGGACACACATCCCGAGACAGGCACGCCGGTGTGCCGCGTGATCACCATTCGGGAACCGGCCGCTGCTCGTCGCCACGCGCCGTCAGCACAGCGGCAAACGTCCACAGGTCGATCTCGCGGGTCATGAACTTCACCGAACCGTCACAGAGCATCGTATTCATGCCCACCGGGTGAAACGCGTAGGCCTCATTGGCGTTCGTGCCGTTGACGCCGGTGTCGGCCTTACCGGCGCCGCAGTCGGGGCCGTCGAGGCAGTAGTTGAGCGTCTTGTACACCAAGCCGGCAGCGGTAGCACCGTCGATGCTAAACGAAGAGTCGGAGTCGGCCCAGCCGACGCCCGAATCATTGATGGCCGTCTGCGGGCTGATGGCACTCGTGTCGTCGGCGCGAAGACGGACACCGGCCCGGTAGGTGTAGGGACGACCGCCGCACTCGACCACCATCACCGTCTTGCTGAGGCCGTCGGTGATCTGAGCAGCACGGGTGGTGTAGTTCTTCATCAGAGCCCCGCGGGAGTTGTCACCCTTGGTGGCGTAGGGATCGGTCGTGGTGCTCGTGCCGACGACCTTGTTCTTGATCCCGTTCATGACGTCGTAATCGGTCTGGCCGAGGGGGCTGGCCACGGTGAACCCCGGCCGCCCGCTCTTGCCGGTCGTGGAATACGACGAGCCGGAATTCGCCCGCATCGGGATGGTGGTGAGCGCATCGCGCGGTGGCGTCGAAGGGCAGAGGAACGTGGGGATACTCTGCATCGAGATCCACAGGTTGCAGTCGGGCGGAACGCCAAACGCGGGGTCGTTGGCGAGGCCTCCCTTGCTTGTCGTGTCCCACCAGCTCTTCTTGAAGTTGTATTTCGCGCCCAGCGCCGATTCTTCCAGGTAAGGAAGGATCAACGCCTTGTGTGAATTCGACGGCAGCGACGGGTCGTTCCCCATTTGACTCGTCTCGTTTTGGTCGTAGAGCGACGCGGGAAAAACCTTGCTGGCGCCCAGATAAAGGTGGAACGCGAGCCCGACCTGCCGCATGTTGTTGGCGCACTGGCTGCGCCGAGCGCTCTCCCGAGCCGCCTGCACGGCGGGCAACAGAAGGCCCACGAGCGTGCCGATGATGGCGATTACGACGAGGAGTTCGACCAGCGTGAAGCCACGCCGGTGGCTCCGCGTAGCGGCTGAGAATGACTGCATGACCAGTTCCTACGTAGTTTCAAACAACTACCTAGCACTGTCTACGGGTGGCACGAGGCGGTGATGAGCGAAAGGTTAGAACTTCGTGAGAATCTCAGGGAGAGGTGTCGGCCATGGACGCCTCGTCCCGCGGGCCCGGCGGGCTTGACCGCGGCGTCGGGGCGCACGCGGCTCGTGCTGTGGTCGGCGTGCCCTGTCGTCAGGCTGTCAAAGGTGGCGTCGGTCTCGCCGCGCCCGCCGGAGGGCGAGTTGCAGAACAGCGGATGCTGCGGCAGCAATGGCAGTGCTGCCACGGCCCGTCCCGCGTCAAAACGTGGACCTGACCGCGCTTTGACCTGACCGCGCTTTGGCTGGACGGTGTTTTGGCTGGACCGCGGACGCCCGGTTCGACCAAGAACCTGGTTCGGCCGAAACGCTGGTGCAACAAAGAAACTAGCGGCGGCCGGACTCGAACCGGCGACACCCGGCTTATGAAGCCGGAAGGCGACAGCGGTACACCCCTGGAAAACAAGGGTTTGCCGGCACCCCCTGCCGAGCGTTGCACCCCCGGTTGCACCCAAACGGCAGAACGGCTCGACGTGCTCGCCCGGGCGGTTGCCCTCGTCGCGTCGCTGCCCATCCCCGACGCCGACCGTGCCGCCGTGCTCGCCCGAGTGCTCGAACAGGGGGAACGCGGGGCCGACACCTGACGCCGAGCGGGGGGCACTAAGCGGGTACGGGTCCCTCCCCGGCGAGCTGCCCTGCCCCCCTGCGTCGAACTCCCCCCATGGGAACACTGCCGCCCGAATCGCTTCCGGACGGATCCTCTTTCCGCTCGTGGAATACCGCGGCTTCCGCTGATCGTTGATTCATTGCCCGCGAATCACCCGGAATCGGCCGTGCTCGCCAGAGAACCAGGACCGGCCAAATAGCGGCCATCCCTAGTAAGCCGGGAAAGCCATCGAGAAACCGGCCGCCCCGCGGCGCCGGCTAGCCAGTGCTGCATACCTCCCTACCGGATAGGATGATCCCCCCGGCAGGAGCGACCACGTCGGCAGTGACTGTCCAAAGACTCGGAACCTCATCATCGCGTAGTCGCCGCTGGTGTTGCTGCTCCTCATCACGGCCGTCGCGCTGCGCGTCATGGGTGCGACCTTGGGCGGCAAGCGTCAATACGCAATGGCAACACGGACCGCAGCGTCTGCCGACGCAAGGCGATGCGGCGGGCTTGGCTGGACTGGAGCCGAGACGGTGGCGGTTCCACGGCTACTTGCGGTAGAGGCCTCAGCCAGAAACCAGCGGCTCTAGAGCGGATGCGTCTACGCAAGCAACAGGCTATCAGTGTTGGGCAACAATCGCGGAGCTGTCCAATGTCACCAACTGACGAATCAATCGAGTACCTTCCAAAAATCGACACGTCGGCGAAACCGTGCCCAAAAGTCACGCCACCGGTCCCTGGCGACAAGCCACCCGCAACGCCACCCAGCACAAAGGATGCGATCGTTGGATGCGGTTGCCTCTTCATGCTGGCGATGCTCTTGATTGGAGGGTGCTTGTCGCTCTTCGAATCGGCTGGCGTGCTGTCGCGATCCGACGACGAGTTGCAGATAGACGGTCAAGTCGTCTTGAGGCAGTGGGTAGAAGACAAAGCCAGCTCACCGCTCGCGGTAAAGTGGCCGTGGTTCGCAATCAATTTTGCTGGTCGCGATGGGGCCGTCTTGTCCTATAGCGGCAAAGTGGACTTGCAGAACGCGTTCGGACAGTGGCAGCGGGTTGTATTTGTTGCAACGGTCCGGATGGAGTCGGAGAAGGGGGGGAGGATGTGGGTAGAGAAGTTCATCCGGCTGAAGTGATGGGTTTGGCATAGCCGTCGGCACCCGATTCGGGCCTCAGGCGTATGCGGTAGAGCCGCAAGAAATGTCAGCAAACGGGCTGGAGACCAGCTCTTTCGCGTGGTGACGCTGCGCCCCGCCTTGCGGGTCCTCTCCCGGGTGAGTCGGCGGCATGTCCGCATGTCCCTGGCGAACTCCCCCTAGCGCGCGACTCTCTCCCGGCCGTTGCCCTGACTGCGGCCGGATGGGGTTGACGAGGAGGTGTACGGGCGTTCCCATACGGGCGGTCGCGTCGCTCCCGGCCGGGGGCAACGCTCACGGCCCCGGGCTGCCAGCGGTTTCCCGTGCCGCCGGCAGCCCCGGGGCCGGCCGTCCTCACGGGAACTTCACCATGGCTCGCCGCCGCCGGCGTTCGGCCAATCGGCCGAAGCCCCGTCCATCGTCCGGTCCCGCGTTGAGGCGGCCATGGCTCACCCCGAACATGCGGAAGCTCGCGCGGGAGTGGCCGGCGCGCTGTAAAGCGATCCTTGAGTCACCCGAGATGAAGGAACGCTTGGCACGGCTACGTCAAAACGTGGCCGACGCGCAAGTGCTCTGGCAATCGCTCGCCGGCTGCCCGATGCCCACCAGTTACGGGGAAGCACAGATACAGGCCGTCCGGTTCGGTATTCCTGCGGAAAGGGCTATCAGCGGGAACTACACGCTCCGCGATCTTCACCATTTCATGATCGCCCGGCACTTGAAGGCGCTCGACAACGAGACTGACCGCAGGCGAGCCGCAGCAGCCGAAGCGGAAGTGCGGCGCGGGGGCGGCGGTTCGATTGCAGGGGGAGCGGCGCCGACACCGACGGTGCCGCTGCTCGCCCCACCGCCGCCACGAACCGCCGAAGCCGTCGGCGGGCCGAAGACGACCGAGGACGAAAAACTCGCCGGCATCGTGCGGCGGCTTACCGACAACGCCTGTCGTGTCCTCACGTATCTGCTGACTGAAAACGCCACTTCCTACCGCAATCCTCGCCCCCGGCAACGCATCGCCGACGAACTCGTGCTATCCATCGACGACGTGAAGGCCGTGCGGCGCGAACTCAAGAAAGCCGGCGTGCCCATCGATAGCGAACCCGGGGCGAAGGGTGGGTGGTGGCTGACTCCCGACGGCGTGCGGGTTGCCGAAATTGTCGCCCGACAAGCGCAACCCGCAGTCACAGGGAAACCCGACGGCAGTAACAAACCGGGGGTGAACCGGGGGTGAACCGGGGACAGATTTCACCGGTTTGCCCCTCGTTGCCGACCGTCGAATGGGAAAGACTCCGGGTGTCACTTCAAGCACGGTGCTCGGGTGACGATGAACCCCAAGGGTCTTTCCGATGCCCGTTTCATGTACCCCCGACGATGTTGACGACGCCCGGCCGAAGGTACAGCCGGAACTCATCGACGTTGCTCACTTCGCCGAACTGCTCGGCGTCAGCACGCGACACGTGCGACGGCTTGTCGATGCCGGCAAGTGCCCACCCCCCGTGCGGCTCGGCCGTGCGTGCCGCTGGTCGCGGCGTGTTGTCGAAGCGTGGATTGCCGATGGCTGCCCCTCGTGCCGCGTTCGCCGGCAGGGGGTGGACCGATGACAACCCCCCGCAAGTCGCTGGTCGACGTGCTCGCCGGCACGTCACGTGATGAACTCGCCCGCCAGTTCGCCGAAGCCGAAGCGGCTGGCGACATGGTGGCGTTGCCCCGGGGCACGTACCGATGCCGGCTCACCGGCGGGGAACTCGTCGCCTCGAAGACGAACACGCCCGGGTATCAGTTGACGTTCACCGTCGACGGCGGGGAGCACCGGGGCCGCAAGGTGTGGCACACGGCGTGGCTGACGCCGGCCGCACTGCCCATGTCGAAGCGGGACCTTGGCAAGCTCGGCGTCGCGTCGCTCGACATGCTCGAACGCCCGTTGCCCGCCGGCATCGTGGCCGACGTGCGGGTCGTGGTGCGGGCCGACGACGACGGCGTCGAGCGGAACCGAGTCTCGGGCTTCGACGTGGTCGCCGTGCTGCCCGACCCGACGGGCGACGATGACTTCCCCTCAACGCTATCCGGCGCCACCGGGGAAAGGGGGCTGGCATGAGCGACGACGTGATCGCGGGCTACAGGGTTCATCCTGCGGCTGCGGTGTTTCCGCTGCTGGACGGTGAGGAGTTCGAGGATCTGGTCGAGTCGGTCCGCAAGAACGGCATCTTGCACCCGGTAGTTGTCCGCAGCACGCCCGAGGGCGACGAGCTGATCGACGGCCGGAACCGACTGCGTGCTGCCGAGGTGATGCGAAAGTCTGGTCACCGGTGCGAGGTTCCGGTGACTCGATGGGACGGCTCGATGGGCAACGTCTGCGAATGGATTTGGGAGACGAACGCGACCCGCCGTCAGCTCACCGATGATGCCGTCACCCTGGCATCGGCCGCCATCTGGCCGTTGATCAATGCCGAGAACCGGGCACGCAAGGAGGCGGCGCAGTTCGACAGTGAGAAGGCGAAGGCTGCCCGCGCGACGGTTCGTACGGAATCGTACGAACCGTCAAAGCGGGACACGAAGGCCGAGAACGCCCGCTCCACCGTCGGCCAAGTCGCGGCGAAGGCTGGCACGTCGATGCACAAGGCCCGGCAAGCGGTCGCTGTGCAAAAGGCGATCGGTGCGGGCGAGCTGCCGGTGAGCACCGCGAAGGAAGTGATGAAGGGTGAGAAAAAGCTGCGCGATGTGGCGCCGAAGAAGGGGCCGTCGAAACAGTCACAAAGCAATCGCCTGAAAGACAAGCTGATGACGTTGATGATTGACGTTCGGCGTGCCGTGGAAAAGTTGGATGAAACCTGTGGCCCGGAATCGGCGCGGCGACAAACGGTCGTTGAGGAACTTCGGCGCTTGGCCAACTATCTCGACAAGAGCGCCAGAAAGGAAGGCGGGGCATGAGTGCTGCAACGCACCCCCACGGCTTCCGCATCATCGGGCCGTGCACCGGCGACCGTCGCCGAGTCGATGCCGCCCGGGCGTTCCTGGCGTACTGCCAGTGTGACGCCCGGGCACGTACCGACGAGGAAGGGTACGTGTCGGCGTTCCAGTTTGGCGACGACTTCGCCGAGCACCTGGCACGCACCGGCTCGCCGGCGGGCTTCGCCGGCTCGACGTGGTCGCCGTTCGTGTGGCTCGACATCGACCGCGACGAGTCGGCGGGGGGCGTGGCCCGTGCCCTGGCCGATACTCGGCTGCTCGTCGACACGCTCGTCGAGACGTTCGGCGTGCCCCGGGGCGTGCTCGTGCCGTTCCTGTCGGGAGGGAAGGGATTCCACGTTGGCATACCGACGGCGCTATGGGTGCCGCCGGCATCGGCCGACTTCCACCTTGTCGCTCGGCACTTCGCCGAATCGGTGGCGGGCGAAGCGAAAGTCGCCGTCGACGCCGGCGTCTTCGACAGGGTGCGGGCGTTCCGGGCACCGAACAGCCGGCACCCTCGAACCCGGCTTCACAAGCGGTACGTGCCGGCTGACGAACTCGACGACGTGACGCTCGACGACGTGCTCGGGATGGCCCGGCATCCGGCCCCGTTCGACGTGCCCGCGGTTGACGGCGTCGAATCGGCCGACTTCCTCGTCGCGGTGTGGGGTACCGCTGCCCGGGCCGTCGCCGAGAAAGCTGCTGCCGCCGAACAGCGGCGGCAGGAAGTCGCCACCGGCGAGCGGGGCGGGACGGTCAACCGCAGTACTCGGGCGTTCCTCGCCGGCGACGTTGAAGTCGGCGACCGGCACCGGCGGCTCTACTCGGCTGCGGCGAACCTTGCCGAACTCGGGTGCCCCCTGGCAGCCGTCTCGGCACTGCTCACCGAACCGGCGCTCGACTTGGGTTTGACACCCCGAGACGTGGCCCGGGCGATTGAAAACGGGGCACGCCGCGGGCACCCGTTCGTGGCCCGAGCCGGCGAACTGCTCGGGGGTACCGTCGTCGCCGTCGAGCACCGGCAGCCGGTCGGGAGGGCGACATGACGGGTAAGCCGGCGAGCGGGGCACGCTACGTGACGGGCGACGCTGTCTTCGCCGGGTGGCGGGATGACGTACACACCGGCACCGGCCCCGTCGTCTATCCCCACGGGCTGCCGACGCCCGAGTTGTCCCCCGGGCATGTCGTGCTCGTCGGCGGGGCACCGGGGGCCGGCAAAACGGCCCTCGTCATGGCGTGTGTCGTCGAAGCCTTGCGGCACACCGGCACGCTCCGGGCACTCGTCGCCAACGTCGAAATGTCCCCGGCTGCACTGCTCGATCGACAGCTCGCCCGGCTCTCGGGCATCGAAGCCGAAGTGATTCGGCACCGGCGATTCGCTGCCGAGCACACCGACCGGGTCGACGCCGGGCTTGCGACCGTCGAGTCGTTCGTCGAGCGGTTGGCGTTCCTCCAGCCGCCGTTCGACCTCGCAAACGTGGCACACGCTGCCGACGCACACCATGCCGACGTGCTCGTGCTCGACTACCTGCAACGCATCATGCCGCCCGGCGACATCGCCGACCCCCGGCTTCGGGCCAACGCCGTCATGGACACGCTGCGGCAGTTCGCCGCCGCCGGCGTGTGTGTCGTCGCCCTGTCGGCGGTAGGCCGCAGCCGAGACAACGCCGGCCGCAGCACCTACGCCGGCTCGGCGCTGTCGCTGGCTTCCTATCGAGATAGCGGGGAACTCGAATACGGGGCCGACGATGCCTACATCCTCGCCCCCGTCGACGACACCGACGCCGACCTCGTGCGGTTCTCGCACGTGAAGTGCCGGCACGGTGCCCAACGGACGGTCGACCTACGCTTCGACCGGGCTCACCAAGCGTTCACGCTGCTCGACGACGCCGTTGACGCCCGGCCGGCCCCGACGCCGGCCGCTCGATCACCGCGCACGTCACCTTGTGGTGCGTGACCGTGTAGGCGACCGTGCCCAGCCGCCGGCCACGCGGGGGCCGCTCGGCGCGCGGGAAATCCCACAGGCCCTCCCACCACTCGCCGGG
>RFRL01000011.1 GCA_009924545.1 Planctomycetia bacterium
CACCGTGCCGTCGGGCGCGGTGGCCTGCACCCGCACCGTGCCGCGCGGCACGAGACCGTCGAAGGGGATCGTGAACGTCTCCTCGCCGGTGAGCCCGAGCTGCTGCCACGGCTCCGGCAGGACCAACGGCAGCACGCCCATGCCGACGAGGTTGGAGCGGTGGATGCGCTCGAAGCTCGTGGCCAACACCGCGCGGACACCGAGGAGCATCGTCCCCTTGGCGGCCCAGTCGCGGGAACTGCCGGTGCCGTACTCCGCCCCGGCCAGCACGACAAGCGGCGTGCCCGAGGCCTTGTAGCCCAGGGCCGCGTCGTACACCGACATCACCTCGGTGCCCGGGAGGAGGCGCGTCACCCCCCCCTCCGTGCCCGGCACGAGGAGGTTACGGATGCGGATGTTGGCGAACGTGCCGCGCGTCATCACCCGGTCGTTGCCGCGGCGGGCGCCGTAGCTGTTGAAATCCTCCGGCGGCACGCCGTGCTCGACGAGATACCGGCCCGCCGGGCTCGACTTCGAGATGCTGCCCGCGGGCGAGATGTGGTCGGTGGTCACACTGTCGCCCAGCGCCAGGAGCACCCGGGCCCCGCGGATGCTCTGCGGCGGCACCGGATCGCGGGTGATGTCGGCGAGGAACGGCGGCTCCTGGATGTAGGTGCTCGTGGCCTCCCAGTCGTAGAGCTCGCCGGCGGTGGTAGGGACCGCGTTCCAGCGCTCGTTCGACTGCCACACGTTGCCGTAGCGCTTCTGGAACTGCTCCGGATGCACGCTCTCGCGCACGGTGGCCTGCACCTCGGCGGCGGAGGGCCAGAGCTCGCGGAGGAACACCGGCTTGCCGTCGCGCCCGGTGCCGAGCGGCTCGGTGGCCAGATCGATGTCGGTGGTTCCCGCCAGGGCGTAGGCCACCACCAGCGGCGGGCTGGCCAGCCAGTTGGCCTTCACCAGCGGATTGACGCGCCCCTCGAAATTGCGGTTGCCCGACAGGACCGCCGCGGCGACGAGATCCCCCTCGGTGACGGCCCGGGCGACCGCGTCCGGGAGCGGCCCCGAGTTGCCGATGCACGTGGTGCAGCCGTAGCCCACCGTCTGGAAACCGAGCGCGTCGAGATCGCGGGCCAGGCCCGACTGCTCCAGGTAGTCGGTCACCACGCGCGACCCCGGGGCGAGGCTCGTCTTCACCCATGGCTTCACGGCCAGGCCGCGGGCCACCGCCTTCCGCGCCACGAGCCCCGCCGCCACCATCAGGCCGCGGGCCACCGCCTTCCGCGCCACGAGCCCCGCCGCCACCATCACGCTGGGATTGCTCGTGTTGGTGCAACTGGTGATGGCGGCGATGACCACCGCACCATGGCCGATCATGGCTGTCGTGCCGTCGTCGTGGACGGTGCCGGTGCGCGAGAGCGCCGCCCCCTCGAGCGCGAAGCCGCGCTTCGCCGTCGGGGCCGTGAGCGCCTCGGCGAACGACTGCTTGACGCGGTCGAGCGGAACCCGGTCCTGCGGCCGCTTCGGCCCGGCGAGGCTCGGCACCACGCTCCCCAGGTCGAGCGCCAGCCGCGACGTGAACTCCGGCACCGGCGCTGCGGCCGTGCGGAACAGCCCCTGCTCCTTCAAGTAGCGCTCGACCAATTCCACCTGGCCGTGGGGGCGGCCGGTGAGGCGGAGGTAGGCGAGGGTCTCGGCATCGACGGGGAAGAAGCCCATCGTGGCGCCGTACTCGGGGGCCATGTTGGCGATCGTGGCCCGGTCGGCGAGCGACATGCCGTCGAGACCCGGTCCGAAGAACTCGACGAACTTCCCCACCACGCCGGCCTTCCGCAGGATCTCGGTGACGGTGAGCACGAGGTCGGTGGCGGTGGCGCCGGGGGGGAGCGCCCCGGTGAGCTCGAAGCCGACCACCTCGGGGAGGAGCAGCGACAGCGCCTGCCCGAGCATCACCGCCTCGGCCTCGATGCCCCCCACGCCCCAGCCGACGACGCCGAGGCCGTTGATCATCGTGGTGTGGCTGTCGGTGCCCACGAGCGTGTCGGGCACGGCCACCTTCGGCCCCCCGGGAGCCGCCGGATCGTCGCGGAGGAACACGCCCCCGGCGAGGTATTCGAGATTCACCTGGTGGACGATGCCGATCGCGGGCGGCACGACGCGGAAGTTGGCGAACGCCTGCTGCCCCCAGCGGAGGAAGGCGTAGCGTTCGGCGTTGCGTGCGAACTCGACGTCGACGTTGCGGGCCAGCGAATCGGCGTGACCGAAGTAATCGACCTGCACCGAGTGGTCGATGACCAGGTCGACGGGCACCAGCGGGTTGATCTTCCGCGGGTCGCCGCCGAGCCGCTTCATCGCCGCGCGCATCGCCGCCAGGTCGACCACACAGGGCACGCCGGTGAAGTCCTGGAGCACGACCCGGGCCGGCTTGAAGGGGATTTCCACCTCGGCTGGCCGCGCGGCGTTCCAGGTGGCGAGGCTGCGCACGTCGTCCGCCGTGACCTCGTAGTCGTCGCAGGTCCGCAGCAGCGCCTCGAGCACCATGCGGATCGAATAGGGCAGCCGCGCGGTGTCGGTCACACCCGCGTCGTCGAGGGCCCGCAGCCGGTAGAGGGTCGCCTTGCCGGAGCCGGTCTCGAACGAACCACGGGCGGAGAACGGATCGGCGGCACGGGCGGGCATCGCGGGGCTCCTGGCGGGAGGGTGACGGGCGCGGTCGACTGCCGGGAAATGTAGCAAAAACCAGCGGCCCCTCCCGCCGACTGCCGCCGCCGATCACCACTCACGGGGACGGCAACCGGAGGATCCACAAACAGGTTCGCCGCGCTGCGGACGCGTCGTCGTCCCCGGCGGCGATGTCGAAGTCGTTGTCGTTGACGATCGCCACCCGGCCGTCGCCGAGCACGGCGAGCCCCTCGATCTTCAGGTCCGCGGGCTTGAGGTCGGCCGGTCGTTCCGGCGGCGGCGCCGCGGGAGCGATGTCACGGGCCAGACGCGGCACCAACGGGAGGAGGTCGGCGACGAGCGTCTTGGTCAGTGGGGTGGCCGTTGCGCCCCCCGCTGGCGGCAGGGCGATCCGGTAGATTCGGCTCTCGGTGGCCGACTGCTCCACGACCAACAGCGTCCGCGCGTCGACCATGGCGAGCGCGGAAAGCTTGCCATCGGCCGCGGCGATGGCGGCGGTGTCGGTGTCGGCCGGATCCCCGAGCCGGTACCGGTGTTCGGCCACCGTCTCCCCGGCCCGCGGATCGAACTCCACCAGCGACGCCTCGATCGCCGCCTCACCATCGCCTCTGGCGGGGCTCTGCATCAGGGCATACAGCCGGCGCCCGTCGGGGCTGGCGGCGAGGGCCTCGAACCCGCGATTCTCGCGCCGCCGGGCCAGCGCCGCGGGGAGCGCGTGCCGGACGGCCATGTCGGCGGGCAGATCCCCCATCGCCTCCGGCACGAATCGCTCCACCACCCGCCCGTCCGCGGAGAGTGTGCCCAACGACGGCAGGTACTCCTCCGCCACCCACAGGCTCCCGTCGGGGAGGCGCGCGAGCCCCTCGGTGTCGAAGCCGTTTGGATCGGGCGGTAGGGGCAGACCCGATTTCGGCTCGAACACCGGAGCATCGCCGGGCTGGGGGGCCACCGGTCGGCCGGAGAGGGGCCTCCCTGAGGCGGTACGCAGCGACCGCGTGGCGGTGATCTCGATCCGGCCCGGTCTCGCCTCAGCTCCTCGCGCTGGTTCGAGCGGCACTGCTTGCCGAGATCCACGTGGCGGCCCGGATGGAGTGCCGTGTGCAGCGCCGTGAGGCCCATCGACGAGGCGCAGTTCCACGAGCACCGGACTGAAATCGGGCACCGGCAGCGTCCGCAGCCGCCGGGGTTTGTCGCCGAGTGGCGACTCGACGACGACCTCGGCGTTCGGCCCCCGGTCGGTGATGGCGAGGAAGCGGTGGCCGGGGTGCCGCGGGTCGGGAAGCGCGACCAGATCACTGAATCCCCCGAGCCGGTAGCGGCCCGCGCGATCGGGATCGACCCCCGCCGGCATCGGGAGCCGCTGCTCGTCGAGGACGTACACCACCTCCACCTCGGCCACTCCCGCGGCGGCCGGCTCGGCGGCGCTGAGATCCGGCCCGACCAAGGACCAGGCAAGGCCGCAGGCCGGGGCGAGAAAAACCCGTGCGACACCCCACCAGACGGGGCGGCCGGGGACTCGACCGGACGGGCCATCGACGCGCACCGCCTGACCACCCGCCCGGAGTCGCAGTTCCGCCCCGGAACACTCATCCCCCATGGACATCTCTCCAACGGTGTGGTCGGCCGCCGTGATCAAGGCCCCGTCATGAGGCCCTGCGGGACCGCGGAGGCTACGCCCCGACCATGAGGATCTGGTGAAAACCGTCGCCAGCCGGCCCTCCGAGGGCCGGAAACATTCCACAAACCTCTCACTGCAAGACACTTGCGAACGACCGAACCGTGCGTTCGACAAGGGCGGGTGGGTCGTGTACGATGTCGCGTACGAATCATCCGCAGCGTCCGCGTCGGCAGTCGTCCGACACCCGATCCTGCGAACCAACCTCGTCGGCGGCTGTTCCCCCCCCAAAGACCTACACCTCCAAAGCCGCTTTCGGACCCGTGGTTTCCCCAACCACGGGTCCTTTTCTTTTGGGTGCATCCGGTTTCGGTCCATCCGGTTCTTCGTGGTGCTCGGGTTTCCGCGCCGCTCAGGCCGAACGCCTGTGAAGCCACCATCGCCCGCAGCCCAGGGCGATGGCCAACAGCGCCAGCGTCGAAGGCTCCGGGACGGCGATCACGCTGCCCCGGAGCGACACCAGGAGCGACCGCGACACGGCCCCCGGAAGGTCGACGTCGCTCACGTCGAGCCGGTACTGCCCGGTGAAGTCGCCGACCGTGTCGGTCGCCATGCGCACGTCGAAGGAGCGCGACAAGCCCGCGGCCAGACCGCTGAACGTGGAGAGCGTCGTGGAGAACAGGCCGGCCGACTGGGTGGCCACGATGGCGTCGAGGTCGAGCCCGGCGGTCCACGATGCCCCGAGGGCCCCCGCGCGGTTGGCGAGGGTGAGCGTCCGCACCCCTGTCGCCGCCCCCTGCTCGAGGCGACCGAAGTCGATCTCCACAGTGGTCACGTTGCCCAGCGGATCGAACGACGGGCGCGCCGGATCGAGCACGGATAGCGCCAGCGTGCGGGCGAAGCTCGCCGCGTCGGCGCCCGGAGTCGTGGCGACCACCGCCACCGTGCCCGACACGCTCCCTGCCAGCGTGGTGTCGAAGCGGAGCGCATGCACCGTGCCGCCGCCGAGCGGCTGATCGGCACCGCTGCCGGTGCCGGAGAGCGCGCCCGTCCCCACGAACGAGTAGTCGAGCCGCTCCGATCCCCCCACGACGCGCACGGGCGCCGCGTTGGTGACGGTGAACGACTGTTCGACGGAGGCGCCGACGATCACGGTCGCTGGCGTTGCGGCCACCGCGACGTCCATCTTCGCCGGGATGCGGTAGTCGGCGACGACGGGCAGGTGATCGCTCGCGCGGGCCAGGTCGGCGAGCACCGTCTGCGCCTCGGCGAGGGTATAGCCGGGGAGCAACCCCTGCAGCGTCGCCGCTGAACCGGTCGTGATGGCGCCGTTGAGGGCGTGGGTGGCGGTGTTGCCGAAGGCCCAATAGGATCCGGACACGTAATCGAGGCCATGGCCGTCGAGCCACTCCCCCGTGACGAGCTGGAAATCGAAACGGTTGTCCATGCCCCCGGTCACCTGACCGGGGAAGGCGGCCGTGGAGGCGGGCGACTGCGTGTGCACGTCGCGGAACGACGACGCCCCGTTCCAGTTGCCGACGCGGCTGGCCGGATCGAAGGCCTGCCCCGCTCCGGCAGCGGTGAGCGTCTGGAAGGCCGCTTCACTGGCGTTGTAGAGGTTGAGATCGCCGGCGTAGATCACGTGCCGGCCCTGGCCGAGGGCATCGGCATCGGCCCGGAGTGCCTGGGCCTCGACGTCGCGGCGGGCCGCGTTGGTGGTGCCGGTCGAGGCCTTCATGTGGCTGACGTACACCGTGAAGTCGGCGGCGCTGGAATAGCCCGCCGGGGCGAACGTGTAGCGCAGCGCCTGCCGGGCCTGGCCCGACGTGCTCGTCGTGCCGATCGCCTGCTCGCCCCGGAGCGTCACGGTCGCCGCGTCGTACACCGCCATCGGCCGGCCCGATCCGGTCGTCGCGCCGTCGACGAGGGTGTGCGTATAGGTGGTCTTGCCCGTGAGTTGGTTGAGGAGAGCGGCGAACGAGGCGCCGGTGGTGGCCGTCTTCTCCCCCTCCTCGAGCAGGAGGATGTCGATGTCGCCGGTGAACCCGCCGCGGGCGGAATCAGCGATCGCCCCGAAGACCGTTGCCATCCCCGCGCGCGGTCCGGAGCTGGTGCTGCCACTGGCGGTGACGTTGTACTGCACGACCCGCAGCTGCGCCGCCGCCGGCGTCGTCGCCAGGAGCCACACCGCGCCCGCCGTCGCCACGTGCCACGCCCGCATGTGAAACCCTCCCTGGGTAACCGTCCCCGGCCGCCACCCTGCGACCGCCATCCCCATGCCACGAACCGCTGCCCGTTTCCCACCGATCAACACACCCCGGTCAACGGCGCTGGTCAGCCGATGGCCTTCCGGTCGAGAAGCGCGTCGATGAGCGCCGAGCGGGTGTCGATCATCGACAACGTGCGTCGCGCCTCCGGCCGGGCGACGATCTCGCGGAGCTTGAACAGACGCCTGCCGCCCGACTGGGCGTCGTAGCTGTTGAAGGCGATCCGGTAGCGGCGATTTGGATCCACCGGCTCGCCGCCAAGGAGGAACTTCCCCGGGCGGCCGTCGGCTGTGAGCACCAACTCGAAGGGCCACAGCGTCCGATCGCTCCGTTTGTCGGTGCCATCCTCGCGGACGATCTCCACCAGTTCCGCCGGGGTCAGGCTGGCGGTGACAAGGAGATTCTCGTAGGGGATGAGCCTCCAGCAGTCGGCCACGGTGAGCTTCCCGGGGGGCAGGTCGCCGGTGTTGAAGGTGCCGTGGAACACGCCGTCGACCGGCGTGCCGCGTTTGGCCAGGGCCTGCTGGAAGGCCGCGCAGAACACCTGCACGACTCCGCAGCCCCGCCCCTCACCGCCGATCCGCGTGGCGACCGTGGCCACCTCGCGGGCGAGCTGCTCGTCGGCCTTGGCCAGATCGGGCCGGGCCCGCTCCATGACGGCCGCATCGAGCGGATAGCGGTCGTCCATGAGAAGGGTGAAGGCCCGCTTGTCGACGAGCTTCCGCGACTCGAGGTCGAACGTCAGGTCCACCCGACCGCAGTGGATACCGTGGTAGCTGGCCTGCGAGCAGAGCACGTCGTGGAGCGTCCAGCTCGGCTGGTCCTGGTGGGAGTGGCCGGCAAGGTAGACATCGACCTTGCGCCCCTTGCCCTCGGCCGCCGCACGGAGGATTTCGCGGACCGGATTGGCGTAGTCGTCCTGGAACCGCCACCCCATGTGGCCGAGCACGACGACCGCATCGGGCTTCTCGGCCTCGATCTCGGCGAGGGACCGGGCGAGCGACTCCACCGGGTCGAGCGGTTCGACGCCACCGAGCGTCTCCGGGGCGAGCCAGAAAGGCAGCCCCGGCGTGATCAAGCCGATGAGCCCGATGCGGAAGCCCCCCACCTCGCGCACCATCCACGGCTTCACCTTCTGCCAGTCGCCGTCGAGCCCGCCGGTCGGCTTGCCCCCGCGGGTGAGGTTCGCGGTCAGCACCGGTGCCAGTGACGCGGCGAGGTTGCCGGCGAGGACTTCCGGCCCCCAGTCGAAGTCGTGGTTGCCGAGCGTCCAGGCGTCGTAGCCCAGCATGTTGAAAAGGTCGAACATCAGCCGGCCGTCGCTGGCCAGGCTCACCGCCGTACCCTGGACGACGTCGCCGACGTCCACGGTGATCGAATGGGGCGACTCACGGCGCCACTGCCGCAGGCAACTGGCGCAGCGCGCGAAACCACCGACGTCGTCGAGGCCGTCGTAGGTGCTCGTGGGAAGGATCCGGCCGTGGAGGTCGGTGGTGTGGAACACCGACACGGTGCGCGCCTTGCCTTGGTCGGCCAGGGCGACACCCCGCGCCCCCGGCAGGAGCGTGGTGCCAGCCAGCGCCCCGGCTGACGCGGCGGCGGCTCCCGCCAGCAAGCGGCGGCGCGGGAAGGAGGCGAGTGAACTCGGGCTCATGGGAAACCTCCAGAACCGCACGACAGCCGTACAACGCGCCCACGGCGACGCCGTGTTGTAAAGGAGCGCGATCGTCCCGGGCAGGGGCCGCGGCCTCATCACGCGCTCACACTATCACCCTGCCTGCACCAAGTCCTTCACGGACGGGTGGCGGAACCGCGCCATCGGATCGATCCGAAGCCCGCCGTGCGGGTCGATTCGCCCCAAGAGCGCTGGTGCGGAACGACTCAAGCCGGGCACATGGCGGAGCCAGCCATCCCCCTCACCAGATTCTCATCGAGCATCGAACACGGCTGATAATCCTGTGCTGAACGGCCAGCGGTCCTCACCAACATGAGCGCCCGCCGGCGGTTACCGGCAGGGCCGGCATCCGATTTGCGGTCCGGTGAAAGCAACCGATGTCGATTGCCCGGGCGGGACAGGCCACCAATGGATGGCGCTCAGGCCGGCTGATGCGGTTGCGGACAATCCGGGGCGTCTTCGCGCCCCAACCCTGCCTGGAGGCAATCATGCGCTCGAGCCCACCGCTTCCCGTGTCCCGCGCCCTCTGCGCACCGACCGACCTGCCTCCTGCGGCGATCTGCCCAACCGGTGCCCGCGGCACCTTCTTCTCCACGGCCTTCTGCACGGCGGCCGGCTCACCGCGGAAGGCGATCGCATCGTCACCACGAACGTGGCGGCGGCGGCTGGCCCGCGGCGTCCGGCGGGGCATCGCCCTGGCAACCGGTGTGGCCCTGCTGATCGGTCCGACGCCGCTGGGGATGCTCGCCAGCCGGCCCGTGGCCGCGGCCCCGATCTCCTTCGATGGCACGACGACCTACACGCAGAATTTCCAGAGCTTCTCGACGACCGCAGGAACCAGTTCCATCACGCTCCAGCAGATGGCTGAGGTCAGCGCGCTGTCGGGTGGGGGATCCGTCAGCGGCTGGTACGTCTACAACCAATCGGGCTGGACGACCGGAAACCGCTGGTTCGCCGCCGATGGTGGCTCGAGCTCCACAGGCGGATTCAGATCGATGTACTCCACCAGCAGCGGGAATCTTGCTCTCGGGGCCCAGGGCTCGAGCAGTTCGGTGGCGTTCTACGGCGTGGTCCTCCAAAACCTGTCGGGGGCCACCATCAACAACGTCAGCGTCTCGTTCGACGCGGTGCTCAACCGGAATCCCTCGACCACCGTCAACAGTTCGGCCGTGTCCTACCGGGTCAGCTCCACGGCGGTGACGACCTCGGCGACGAGTGCCGGTGCCGGCACGTTCAACAACTCGGCAGGCACCTGGACGACGACGGCCCTCGGCTTCTCGTCCCCCTCGGGGACGGCGGCCATCACCCCGGGCGCTCCCGGGACGCAGACGCCCTACAACCCGATGCTCACCATCGCCACTCCCTCGGGCAACCTCACGGGACTCAACTGGGGGAGCAACGATTTTCTCTACATCCGCTTCAGCGAGACCGACGACCAAGGCTCTGACGCCACGATGGGGATCGACAACTTCTCGTTCTCGAAGCTCCAGGCGGCGTCGCTCACCTGGAACCTCGCCGGTGGCGGCACCTGGGACACGACCACCCCCAACTTCACGACCACCGGCACCAACGCCGTGGCCTTCCTCAACGGCGACCAGGTGACGTTCAACAACGCCGCGGGGGGCACGATCGCCCTTTCCGGGGCGCTGGCGCCCAGCAGCCTGACCGTATCGGCTACGGCGGGTACTTACACCTTCACCGGGGCGACGGGGGCCGACAAGATCACCGGGGCCACCGGCCTCACCAAGAACGGCGCCGGCACGCTGGTGCTCACCAGCGCCAACGACTACGCCGGCGGCACGACGATCGCCGGCGGCGTGGTGCAGATCTCCGGCAGCGACAAACTCGGCAGCGGCGCCGTCACCCTCGGGGGTGGCACACTCCGCCTGGCTGCGGCGACCGCCACCACGCTCCCCAACGCCATCGGCGTCGGCGCCGCGGGGGGGACGATCGACACCGGCGGGCAGAATCTCCAGATCGGCAACCTCACCAGCTCCGGCGTGCTCACCAAGTCGGGCGCCGGTGACCTCACCGTGGCCGGGGCAATCACCAGTGGAGCCGGCACCGGGTTCACGGTCGGGCAAGGCAACGTGATCCTCGGCGCCGGTTCCACGGCCAGCGGCGTCTACAACATCGGTGGCGCTTCCGCGCTCACCGGCAACCTCGTGCTCTCGGGCACGCAGCGGCTCAACGTCAACGACAACGCCACGATCTCGGGCTCCGGGAATATCCAACTACCCACTTCGGGCGCCCTGATCTCGAATCTCAGCGGCAACGTGGGCGGCACTGTGTCGGCGGGCATCGCCGTCAACTCCGCCAGCCAGGCCTTCACGCCGGCGGGCTGGACCGGGGCGACCTACACACCGGGCTCGTTCCAGGCCACGATCGGGGCGACGGCCGGTGGGTCGCTCACCGTGACGGGCGTGATCAGCGGCGCCACCGACGTCGACCTCTCCAACAGCACCGCGGGTGGCGGTGGCACGGGGCTGCTCGTCCTCGGCGCCCAGAACACCTACACCGGCAACACCACGATCAACACCAACACCCCCGCCGTCGCCACGGCCAGCGTTCGCCTCGGTGTGGCCAACGCGCTGCCGACCACGACCGGTGTGGTGGTCGGCACGAAGACCGGGCTCGGGGCGGCGGTCCTCGACCTCAACGGTTTCAACCAGCAGGTGGCGTATCTGGCCGACGGTGCCAATGCCACGGTGGGGGCGACCAAGAATCTCACCATCCGCAACGACGGCGCTGGCAACGCGACCCTCACGATCGGTGGCAGTGTCACCCCGGGCGCGGCCTTTGGCGGCGTCATCGGCACCGGGGCGACCAGCCGGATCAACGTCGTCAAGACGGGAGCGAACACCCAGACCCTCACCGGAGCCAACACCTACACGGGAAGCACGACGATCGACGGGGGCACGCTCGCGCTGGCGGGCGCCGGTTCGATCAACGCCTCGCCGACCGTCACGGTGAAGACCGGAGCGACGTTCGACGTCTCCGCCGTGACCGGTGGCTACGCCGTGGCCAACGGCCAGACGCTCGGCGGGAGTGGCACGGTCGTGGGAGCGACCACGGTGGCCTCGGGGGGCCGCGTGGCTCCCGGACCGGGCATCGCCACGTTCACGATGGGCGACCTGAATCTCGGCGCCGGCGGGTCATACGACTTCCAGATGTTCGACGCCGCCAGCACTGCCGGCGTTGGCTGGGACCTGATCTCGACAGGCGCTACCCTCGGCCTCCCGGTTAGCTCCACGTTCACGATCAATCTGGCGAGTGCCTCTTCCTCCGGAGGCGCTGCCGGCAACGCCCTCAACTTCGACAGTAGCGTCGCATCGTCTTGGCGGATCATCGCCGCCAGCGCCTTCGCGGGGACGTTCGACGCGGGGAACTTCACGGTCAACACCAGCGGGTTTTCCAACCCGCTCAATGGCGGCTCGTTCACCGTGAGCGACAGCGGGGCGAGCGGCCCCGGCTTGTACTTGATGTTCAACCCCGGCGGGGAGCTTGTGTGGACCGGTGGCAGTGGCGCGTGGACCGCGACAGGCGGATCCAACTGGAGTGGGGGCGAGTGGGACGCCTCCCAGACGGCCGTGTTCAACGCCCCTGCCGGGACAGTGACGATCGACGCCGGCGGCGTGAGTGCCGACCGGGGGCTCACGTTCAACGCGGACGGCTACACGATCGACGGTGGCAATCTCACGCTCGGCGGCACCTCGTCGGCGGCGAACACGATCACCGTGGCGACAGGTTCGGCCACGCTGGCGTCGGGCATGGTGGCGACGGCAGGGATCGTGAAATCCGGAGCCGGCACCCTGGTCATCGACGGGATGGTCAACAGCATCGGTGGCGTCACGGTCACCTCCGGCGTTGTCCAGGTGGGCAACGGTGGTGTGGGTGGTGATTTCGGGTCCGTGCCCCGGGTGTCGCTCGCCGATGGTACGGCGCTGGTGTTCAACCGCTCAGCGGTGACCGGATTCGGTGGCACCATCGACGGTGGCAGCGGGACCGTGAGTACCGTCGCTGGGGATCTCTTCCTCAACGGTTCGATCGACGGCGGCCTCACCCTCCTCAACACCGGCACCGCCACCCTCACCGCCGCCGGCAGCGTGGGGGGCACGGTGAAGATCACCAACTCCGGCTCGGGCACGATCGCCCTCACGGGCCCGAGCGTGACCACGAGTGGCGCCGTCACCGCCAGCGGGGGCACGATCGCCTTCGGCGACGCCGGCCTCGGCGCGGGTGCGGTGAGCGTGTCCAACAACGCTCGGTTGGCTTTCCACGGCAGCGTTCCGACGACGCTCAACAACGCCGTCACGATCGACGCCACCGGCGGCACGATCGACGTGGCCGCGGGCGACACGCTGGCGCTCGCCGGCACCGTCACACGCAACGGCGTCCTCACCAAGGCAGGCGCCGGCACGCTCTCCCTGCCCACGCTTCCCACGACCAACCTGGCGATCGCCGCCGGCACGCTCGCCGTTTCGGCGACGAGCACCCAAACCATCAGCACCGATCTGGGCGGCCTGTTCACGGGTGGCAAGCTGGCCTTCACGGGGGACAACGCCCGCGTGAATCTCAACGTCTCCCAGACTGGCAGCGGCGCGATCGTGATGACGAAAAACGGTCAATCGGTCGCCCAGAGCGGCTCGGCCCTCAACGCCGTGATCAGCAACCCGATCGAACTCGCCGTCACCTCCGGCACGGTCAACATCGGCACCACCAGCGGCAACACGCTGGTGCTCAACGGGCCGATCACCGGAAACGGCGACGTGAATCTCGCCGTTGGCTCGGCGGGCGGCGCGGGCACGACCGTCCTCGGGGCCCAAAGCACGTTCTCCGGCAATGTCACGGTCAACAGCAGCGCCACCACCGGCGTGCACCGCCTGGGCATCGACAACGCGTTGCCCACCACCGCCCGCGTCACGTTCGGTGCCACCGGCGGCACGATCGATCTGGCGGGCTTCGACCAAGGCATTTCCGGTGTGGCCGGCGGCGGGACCGGGGCCGGGGGGATCGTCAACAGTTCCGCCGATGTCTCCCGGCTGACGATCAACGGCGCGGCCAACACGTCGTATGCCGGGCGGATCGGCTCCACCGGCAAGGCGGCGATCGAACTGGTGAAGGACGGCTCGGGCACGCAGACGCTCACCGGCAGCAACGCCTACACCGGTGCCACCCGGGTGCTGGCCGGCACCCTGGCCCTCTCGGGTGCCGGATCGATCGCCGGCTCATCGATCATCGAGGTCCGGTCCGGGGCGACGTTCGACGTGGCGGGGCTGACCAGTCCGTTCAGCCTCGCTGCAACCCAGACGCTGGCCGGGGGGGGCACGGTGAACGGTCCCGTGGTGCTGGCGACGGGCACCGTGTCGCCCGGCGTGGCGGGCGTGGGTAGTGGCATCGGCACGCTCTCGACCGGCGACACCACGCTCGGGAACGGCACGTTCAGCCTGCAGATGACCAACGCCTCGGCGGGAGCGGGCGTCGGCTGGGATCTGCTCCAGACGACGAGCCTCGTCCTTCCCGGGGATGGCGAGTTGTTCACGATCGGCTTGGCGAGCGTGCTCGGCAACGGGTCGCCCGGACTCGCCACCGGTTTCGATTCCACGACCGCCGGGTCGTGGCGGATCATGGGCGCCACCGACCTCGTCGGCACGTTCGACGCCAGCCGCTTCGCGGTCAACACGGCGGACTTCGCCAACAGTCTCGGTGGCGGTTCGTTCTCGGTCACCAACACCGGTACCGACGGGACGGGCCTCTACCTTTCCTTCACACCGGTGCCCGAGCCCTCGACGATCGCGCTATTGGGTATCGCCATCGGCGTGGGTGGATGGCGGCTGCGGCGGAAGTGGCGGAAGGGCTGAGCAAAGCACGGGACGGGCTCATCTTTCCCTAACACAACGCTCCTAGCGTTACGGGCTGGACAGGTTTGAGGGTTGCCTCGCCCTCCAAGTCCAGCCCGCTAGCGTTTTGTCGCCGATCCGACCCGCCTTCGCCCCCCGTTTCGCTCTGCCCCCCACTCTTCGGGAGACCCCATGATCCGCCGCCGTGGCTTCACGCTCGTGGAACTGCTCGTGGTGATCGCCATCATCGGCACCCTCGTGGGGCTGCTCCTGCCCGCGGTCCAGGCCGCCCGCGAGGCGGCCCGGCGCAGCTCGTGCCAGAACAACATCAAGCAGGTGGGGCTGGCCGTCATCAACTTCGAGAACAGCCGCCGCAAGCTCCCCGCGGGCTTCACACAGGACCGGATCCCGGCCCCGAGCGGAGCCTTCCAAGGGCACTCCGTTTTCTATTACGTGCTCCCGTTCATCGAGGAAACCAACCTTTTCAATTCGATGGACGCCAAGGTGCCGCTCAACAACCGGGCGACGACGGCGACGGGGGGCAAGGCGGCGGCGGTCGTGCCCACGTTGCTTTGCCCCAGCGATGCCCTCCCCAACACGCCGATCCCCTACCCCTACACGGGCACCCCGGCGGAGTTCTACGGCGGCACGAGCTACAAGGCCAACGGCGGATCGCGCCCGATCTTCGCCACCTCGAGCACCAACGACGGCGTCTTCATGTGCTTCGGGACGGCCTCGCGCAAAGCAACGTCGGCGCCCACGGGGATCGAGGTCCGACTCAAGGACATCACCGACGGCACGACCAAGACGATCATGTTCGGGGAGCGGTTCCACAAGGATGCCAACTTCGACACCTTCACCGTGGCGGGCTGGAACAGCGGCAGCACGATCGTGAGCTGGAGCCGCTGGTATCCCGCCGGCGGCGACAACGGCCTCGGCAATCTCATGGGTGGGTCGTTCGCACCGATCGGCTACACGACGCCATGGCCGGCGGGTGGCTCGGGGGCGCCGACGTCGCAGAGTGCCTGGTTCACCTTCCAGGACCAGCGGCTCTCCGCCTTCGGCAGCGGCCATCCTGCCGGGGCGAACTTCAGCCTCTGTGATGGCTCGGTGCGGTTCATGAGCAATGACCTCTCGCAATCGCTGCTCGCCCTGTGGTGCCAGCGTGCCGACAACCAGACCTTCCCCGACGACCAATGAACGAGCCATCCTTGTCGCCCACCGTGGACGCCGTCCGCCGCCGGCGCCGAATGGTTGTCGTCGCCCTCGTCGGTCTGCTAACCATCGGCTGCAAGCCGCAGATCAAACTCGTGCCTGCCAGCGGCACGTTCACGATCGGCGGCCAACCGGCCGGCAACATCACCGTGCAGTTCATGCCCGACGTGAGCCAGAAGAACAGCGGCCCGACGTCGTATGCCACGACCGACGCCGCGGGGCGGTTCACGCTGCGGACCTACGACAACAGGGAGGGTGCGGTGCCCGGCGCGCACCTGGTGACGGCCGTCGACCTCGAGGAAGAACGGCCCGCACAGGGTCAGGAGCGCTCGCGTCCCGTCCGCCTCGATGCCAAGTACTCGATGGCGGCCCAGGGAATCCGGATCAGCGTCGAGGAAGGGAAACCGCTGACCATGGACGTGCCTCAAGCGGGGCGCTGATCCCGGCCCCGGGCGATTCGCCTGCCGCCGCTGGCGGGACCAGCGTCACGTCGCCGTCGGCTGAACCGAAGCCGTCGAGCCGACGGTCCTGCCGATCGGCCGTTCGGGACACCGGATCGAAGAACCACTGCGTCGGGCCCTCACCTGCGTCCGCGTAGGGCGCGGGGGGCGGCAGGAGGCGGTCCGCTGCCACCGCCCCGGCGCTGCCGGCAGTCACGGGGCATCCGTCAGGCGCGGCCGCGAGAGCCGGCGGGGCGCCCGATTCAACGAGGTGGCACTCGAGGATCCGACGCACTTCGAGCACCGTGCGCGGATGATGGTGGACGCGCGTGTGGATGGCGGGCACCTCCAGTTCGCTGACCACGCCGGCATGCCGCGCGCTGCCCACGCTCACCACGGCGTCGCCCGGGCCCTCCACCGGTGACACGGCGACGTTGCCGATGATCGTGTGGAGCGAGATCCAGCACGGCGGACACAGGTCGCGGATCGCCCGGAGGATGGTCGAATCGGGCTCCAGCACGTCGATCGTCGTCGGCGGCCGCTGCCGGTACTGCGGGCGGATGGCGTCGGGGTTGGCCTCCCTGATGATCTGGTGCAGCCGCAGCGTCTCCGGCGGCTGGCGGACGGTGACGCTCGCCACCCGGCCCACCGCCCGCGAGGCGAGCGACGAGCCCGCGTGGGGCGTGGCGATGAACACCACGCGCCGCACGAACGGCGCGGGCCGGAAGAAGTAGTTGGCCACCAGGTTCGCGCGCACGGCAGCCGGCATGCGCACCGCGGCGAACGGCCGGGTGCTCATCGCATCCCACAGGGCCGTGCCCGGGTCGACGACCTGCAGCTTGGCATGCAGCCCCCCCATGCTGTGGCCGACGAGGACCATCCGGTCGAGCCCGGGATCGGTGCCGGAGGGGTCGAGGGCGGCGCGCGCCGCCGCCAGCTCGCGCCGCAGCACGGCGGCCGACTGGAGGAAGGTGGCGCCAGTGGGATACTGGTAGAGCCAGGGCTCGAAGCGCCGGTGGAAGTCGGGCCAGGTGCGCAGTTCGTTGATCAGGTCGAACCAGGTCCCCGGATCGCTGGCCAGTCCGTGGATGAAGACCACGGGAATCCTTCCCCGCCGGTGGGATTCGAGCTGCTCGAGACGCGGCTGCGTGTCGCTGCGGCCATAGGGCTGGAGGAAGCCCTCGATCCCCGCCGGGGGCGTGGCTGCGAGCATGTCGAGAAGCGGCGCGGTGAGGTCGGCGGCGAGAAGCGGTCGCGCCGGTCCGATCCGGACCGCCGCGATTTCGACCGGATCAGCCAAATCGAGCACCGCCGGGGCCGGATCGCGGCCCAGGGGGCCGACGAAATCGCGGAGCATGTTCGGTTCCCCGGGCAAGGGGAACCGGAGCACCGCCGTGGCCGCGACCGACCTTCGCGGAGGCGCGAAACGGGGATCCTCGGGCGAGAGCCGGAGGCTCACCGGAAGGCCGAAGCCGGGGCGCATGTGCGAGCGGGAGATGCGCTTGTCGGTGGCCGGGGGCCGGACCACCACCGCACGGAGGTGCGCCGGATCGAGGGCGAGCCCGCGGATCTCGACTGGAATCTGCCGCGGCGCGGAGTCGGGGCCGATGGTGAGACCGGTGCCGTCGAGCCGACACAGCTCCGCCGCGGTGCCAAGCAGGCCCGCCAGCGCGTCGTTGTAGAGCGGTGTCGCGGCGGCGAGCACGTCGGGAGCGCCGGGGCAGGTCCAGACGGCGTTCCAGGCTTCCCCGGCAGCGGCGTGAAACCCCTCCAGCGACCGCGCCGGACAGTCTTCGGCCAGCCGACAGGAGCCTTCGAGCAACTCCCGGGCCGTGGCAAGGTGCCGGTCGGCCCGTTCCCGCAGCGTGGGCGCCGGGAACAGCGCGGTCGTGGGCTGCACCAGCGGAGTGCCGCCGGCGTCGAGCCCCGCGGCGGCTGCAGCACCCGTCACCACGAGCATCACGGCGAGCACGATGGCAGCCGGCCAGCAGCACCGCCCTACCCTGCGGCCCCCTTCCCTGTTGCCCACGGATGCGTTCCCCGGCCGGCCGATGAAGGGCCGCGGCGCAGGCTGCCGGCGGCGGCGCGACCCCTGGTTCATTCGACCAGGGGGAGGACCGGGGTAGCGTGGCGGCCGCTGCCAGCAGCACCGCTCCCCCACATTCCCGCGACACGCCGGCAGGACGGGCTGGCCGGCGAAACCCTGCGGCCGGGATCCCGCCCGAACCCGGATGGGGCCGGTGGGATCCGCCCGGTTCAGAACTTGGCGTGTTCCTCGGCGACGAGCTCCAGGTCGCCCCCCAGGTACTTCACGGTCGCCGACGGTTGGAGATTGAAGTAAACGCGGCCCTCGGTGTGCCAACGGCCGCCGTCGAAGAGGAACTCCGCGGTCGCGGCGCGAACGTTGGCGACCGCCTCGACCGCCTCCATGCCCCCTCCCGCGATGGCCTCGAAACTCACTTCCACGGCCACGAGTGCCTTGAGCATTCCGGTGCGCCGGTCGCGGGCGTAGACGATGGCGTCGTCGAAGGACACATCGGTCCAGCGCAGCCCACGCGGCTTTCCGGTGGCGGCCGCCTTGTCGATGAACTTGGCCTCGAGTTGCTCGCGCTGGCGGTGGAAATCGCGCTGGGCGCGGGCCAGCCGCTCGGCCTCGCGGGCCAGACGGATGGGCCGGAGGATGATGGCCACCACCAGTGCCGACAATCCGGCCAGCCCTACGGTCACCACCACCCAGAGTGCGGTCACGGCATGGTCTCCACCGGATCGGATCCCCTCACCGGTTGAAGTGTACGAAGGCCCCCCCAACCGTCAAAAGTCCGGTCGCGAAATGGCACCCCCACGCCGGCATTCCGCCCCGCCCCCGACACCGTAGACTGCCCGCTTCCCAGCGGAGACGTGCCCATGACACGCCGTACCACCCGCCGACCCCGACCGTCCGGGGCCGGGGCTCGCGTTGCCGGAAAACCAGCCCCGGTCACCCGTCCGGACCGCCTTTTCGGGGCCCACCACTCGATCGCCGGGGGTCCGTCCCGGGCGGTGGAACGGGCGGTGGAAACCGGTTGCGAATGCCTCCAGGTATTCACACGGAACATCAACCGCTGGGACAACCCGCCGTTGGATCAGGCTGCCGCCGCCGCCTTCCGCGCCGCCGTGGCCGACGCCGGGCTGGGCCTCGTGGTGGCCCACGACTCCTACCTCATCAACCCCGCTGCTGCCGACGATGATCTCCGCGACCGGTCGATCGCCGGCCTCGAGGAAGAACTGCGGCGCGCCGAGATGCTGGGCATCCCGTGGGTCGTGGCCCACCCAGGGGCAGCCGGCGGACAGGAGCCGGAGGTGGCCGTCCGCCGCGCCGCGGATGGATTCGTGGCGGCCCTGCAGCGAACGGCGGGCCTGCGGGCCGGGTTGCTCGTCGAAACGACCGCCGGCCAGGGGAGTTGTCTGGGGGCCGATTTCGCCGAGATCGGCGCCATCGTCGCCCGTGCCGATGCCGCCGAGGTCGGTCGGCGGATCGGGGTCTGCCTCGACACCTGCCACGTGTTCGCGGCTGGCTACGCGCTCGCCCCGGCCGGAGCTTTGGACGCCACGCTGGAGGCGTTCGATCGGCTCGTGGGCCTCGAGCGACTCGTGGTCATCCATGCCAACGACTCCAAGAAGCCGTTCGGCTCCCGGGTCGACCGGCACGAAGCGATCGGCGCGGGGGCGATCGGCCGCGAGGCGTTCCGCCTGCTCCTCCAGCATCCCCGGCTCCGGGGCATCCCGCTGATCCTGGAAACGCCCAAGGAGGGTCCCGACGGCAAGCCCTCGCCGGACGTCGACCGCCACAACCTGGCCGTCCTCCGCTCCCTCGCGTCAGGAGCCCCCGAAACCGCACGCCGGCCCACCGCCAAGAACCGTCCACGCGCGGCGCGGCATCCGGCCGCCGAGAGCGGAAAAACCCCGCGGGCGGCCAAACGCCCCGGCCGGTGATCCACCACCGCGATCAGGCCGGGCCCTCCCGCCCCGCCGGCGATTCAGGTGGAATGACCCGACCGTGCGGATCCCCGGTCCGGTCCCCGACCTCCGCCGCCAGCCGGGCCCTCACGTCGCGGCCAATGTGGTGCTCGACCCACTCGGCCGGCGGGTGGAGATGATCGAGGGGCAGTTCCACATTTCGCCCCAACCACGCCTCCCACAGCCGATGGGACCTGACGATCGTCTCGGCATGACCGCGCCCCGCGGCAGTGAGCCGCCAGCCACCTGCGGTCCGCTCGACAGCTCCCTCGGCCGCCAACGACACGGCCGCCAGCGTGGGCAGCACGCCCCGGGGGCCGGCGATGACCGTGCCCTCGGCCTGGCGCCACAGCGCCGCCAGGAAATCCTCCCGCACCACCCGCCAGCGCAACAGCATCACGGCCACGAGCCGGGCCACGAGCCCGTCACCCGGCGCGAACAGCGCTGCGAGCAGGTAGCACCCGCCGAGGACCACGGCGATCATGCCGGCGGCGCTCGTGTCGAGTTGCCACGCGGCGACATAGCCCATCGCCGCGGCAGCCATGCCGATCACGGCGGCGAGCGCCACCACCCGGTGGAGCCGGTCGACGAGCAGTTCGGCGGCCGCCGCCGGCACCACCAGGAGAGCCACCACGAGGACGGCGCCGGCGACGCCGAACCCGGCCACGGTGGTCACCGCGGTGGCGGCGAGGAGGCCCACGGAAAGGATCGTCACCGGCACGCCGGCGGCCTGGGCGGCGGCGGGATCGAAGGCGGCGAAAACCTGCTCCTTCCACGTGGCCAGGGCCGCGGCGGCGACACCCGCGAGGACGAGGGTCCCCGTGAGGAACCCCCGGGGGACTTCCCATCCCGCCAGCGACACGGTGTCGAAGGCCGCCAGCTCCAATTCGCCATACAGCACGCACGCGGCGTCGAGGTCGATCCGCGCGGCGAACGCACTCACCAGCACCACCCCGAGCGCGAACAGCGTGGTGAAGGCCACGCCCGTGCCGGCGTCCTCGGCGACGCCGGCCCCCGCCGCGAGGCCCGCGCTCAACCAAGCGGTGACGATCGCCGCCGCGACCGCCCCGACCATCACCCCGAGCCCACCGGGCCGGCTCCCGGCCATCACTGCCAGGACGATCCCCGGCAGCACGGCATGGCTGATCGCATCCCCCAGCAGGCTCATGCGCCGGACCACAAGCAAGCTGCCCACCAGGGCACACCCTGCCGCCACCACCATCGCCGTGGCGATGTTCCAGGCGTGGAGCGGGTCGATGCCGGCCCCGTTCATGGCGTCATCCCCAGCCCGGCGGCGCGGCCGATCTCCGCGCGGCGCGCCGCATCGATGACCGTGGCCGGGTCGGGCAGGTCGATGGTGAGGAAGGCGCGGGCGTCGTCGGGGGCGACGGCGAGGATCGACTCCCAGGCGGCCAGGCGGCGCGTGCGCTCCACGGCGCGTGCCCGTCCAGCGGCGGTGAGGCGGAAGCCGCCAACGCCGGGCTCCACCAGCCCCGCCAGGATCATCTGCCGGAGGATGGCGGCGTCGCCTCCCGCCACGGCATCGGGCCGGCCCGCTTCCAAGCGGGTGAGGATCCGCCCTTCCTCCCAGGCTGCATGGACGGCCCGGGCCCGGCGCCGGCGGGCCAGCCAGCCACGCTCGGGCGCCGCCACGACCGACACGCCGCAGGCCGCCGCACAGGCGAGCACCACCACCGGGCCGGTCGACAGGCCGGATACGAGGCCGCTCACCACGACCCCCACCAAGGCCGCACCTGCGCCGATCGCGCCCGCAAGGGCCACCAGCGCCGGCACGCGGTCGGTCCACTGGCGGGCGGCGACCGGTGGGATGACCAACAGCGCGGTCACCAGAACGGCCCCCGCCGCCGGCAAGCCCACCACCACCATCACCGCCACCAAACCAACCAGCAGGAGGTCGATCAACGCCACGGGCCAGCCGGCAGCGGCGGCAAAGGCATCGTCGAACGCCACCAGGGTCACCTCCTTGAGCCCGAGCACAAGGAGGGCGATGGCGGCCGCGGCGCAGGCCGTGAGGAGGAGCGCGTCCCGCGCCGTCACTGCCGCAGTGTGACCAAGGAGGAACTGCTCCAAGCCGGCGCTGTCCGGGAGCCCGCGCGCCGTGATGCCGGTCACGAGGGCCACGCCGGCGCCGAACGACACGCCGAGGACCAGCGCCGTGGCGGCGTCGTCGCGGGTGCGCGTCCAGCGCCGGATGAGCACGAGCGCCGCGAGCGTCGCCAGGGCGGTGGCCAGGCCGCCGAGGAGCAGCCAGGGGAGGTCCCTGCGCCCGGTGGCCAGGAAGGCGAGGGCCACGCCGGCGAGCGTGCCATGGGCCGCGGCATCCCCCGCCAGCGCCCGGCGCCGCAGCACCGCCAGTGCCCCCACCATGCCCGCCGCCATCCCCACCGCGCCCACGGCGATGGCGACCACGAGGGTGTTGTGCGTGAGCAGGCTGGCCGGGTTCATGGCGTCCGCCCCCCGGTGGCCACGGCGCGCGACAGTTCCTCGAGCACCGCCGGCTGGCCGGAATAGGTGCGCCGCAGGTTCTCCGGGGTGAGCACGGCGCCAGTCGGACCGGCGGCCACCAGCCGCATGTCGATCAGCGCCACCGCGTCGAACCACGTCACCGCCGAACGCAGGTCGTGGTGGACGACGATCACCAGGCAGCCGGCGGCACGGAGGGTGCCGAGGACGCCGAAGATCGTCTCCTGCGAGCCGGCGTCGACCCCCGCCATCGGCTCGTCGAGCAGGTAGATCTCCGCCCGTTGGGCCAGTGCCCGGGCGAGGAACACTCGCTGCTGCTGCCCACCGGAGAGGCGGCCGATCTGCCGGCCGGCGAGATCGGCCAGGCCGACGCGCTCCAGGCATTCCGCGGCCCAGGCGCGCTCGCGCCGGCCGGGCCGGCGGAACCATCCGAGATGGCCATACGTGCCCATGAGAACGACATCCATGACGCTCACCGGGAAGCCCCAGTCGACGGTCTCGCGCTGCGGCACGTAGCCAACGCGCGAGCGGACCGTGGCCAGCGGGGCGCCGTCAAAACACACGTTCCCCCCGGCCAGCGGCACGAGGCCGAGGGCCGCTTTGAGGAGCGTGCTCTTGCCGGCGCCGTTGGGACCGACGATGCCGTAGACCGCCGGCCCACGGATCACCAGATCGACGTTCCAGAGCACCGGTCGGCCGGCGTAGGCCACGGTCACGTCATGGAACTCCACCACCGGCCCAGGGTGCAGCGGCCCAGGGTGCAGCGGCACACGGTTCGGCCCCGCCGGGGCGGCGGCGGCCATCACGGGGTGGCACCCGGACCGGCCGACGCGGGTCGGGCGGGCGCCGGCGGCACCGTGTCACCACCGAGCCCCTGCACGATCACGTCGACGTTCGCCATCAGGGCGCTCTCCAGCGTGTCGTGACCGCTCTCCGGCCCCCCGAGCGAGTCGGAATAGAGGCGCCCCCCGAGGCCCACGGTGTGCCCCCGCGCCCGCGCCCCCTCGCGGAGCGCCGCGACGTTGCGGTCGGAGACGCTCGTCTCCACGAACACAGCCGGGATCCGCCGCGCGGTCAGGAGATCGACGAGCCGGTTGATGTCGGCGAGCCCCGCCTCGGCCTCGGTGCTCGTCCCTTGCACCCCCACCACTTCGACTTCATAGGCCCGGCCGAAATACCGGAAGGCGTCGTGGGCCGTGACCAACACGCGGCGGGTGGAGGGGATGGTGGCGAGGCGCCGGCGGGCCTCCCCATGGGCCTCCCGGAGTCGTGCCGCGCGCTCGGCCGCCCGGGCGCGATACCCCTCCGCGCCGCCCGGATCGAGGACTGCCAGACGTTCCGCCACGACGGCCGGCGCGTGGGACCACAACTCGGCATCGAACCACACGTGCGGGTCAGGGATCCCCTGGCCTGCCTCGATCAAGCGGTCGGCGGGTAGCCCCGCACCGATGCTCACCACGGGCGTGCGCCGCCCGAGCCGGTCGAGGAGGTCGGCGAGCCGACCCTCGAGCCGCAGGCCGGAGGCCACCACGGCATCGGCGCGTGCCAAGCGATCGGCATCGCGGGGGGTGGCCCGGTAGCTGTGCGGATCGATACCGGGGGCGAGCAGGCACTCGACACCACACCGGTCGCCACAGACGCTGCGGGCGATGTCGGCCGCCATGGTGGTCGTGGCCATCACCCGGATCCGTTCGGCAGCCAGGGAGTGCCCCGGGCGGCCCACGCTCACCAGCAGCGCCAGGATCGCGATCCGCACGGCAGCCGCAACGAGGCCCCGGGTTTCCGCTCCCCTGCCAAACCGGAGCGGTTCCCCGGTTCGGAGGGTGGGGACGATCACGGACCGGCGGAGGACCGCCCGATCGAGGTTTTTAGAGTCGTCAAAAATCATTTTTGGAACATCCAAAAAATAGTCTAACAGCCTCCTGGGCGCGGGCACAATTGTCGGGGTGCGAACGCGACGCACGGGCGACGCACGGGGAACGGACAGGGCCCGGATCGTTGACCGATCCAACGGCCAGCCGTATCGTCTCGGCAGAAGGTTGGGAGGAGTGGCATGGCGACGGGCTACTTCAAACGATTCCGCATGGCGGCCGATCTCCTCCGGATCAGGCGCCCCGCCCCGCTGCCTACCGGCTACCGGTTCGTGCCCTGGAACGAAGCCCTTGTCGATGTCCACGCGCGGACGAAATACCATGCGTTCCGCGACGAGATCGACGCCGTGGTCTTCCCCTGTCTGGGCGACCTGGAGGGGTGCCGGCGGCTGATGCGCGAGATCCGCGACAAGACCGGATTCCTGCCCGTGGCAACCTGGCTGATCGTCCGCGGAGCCTCGCACGCCGACATGGAGTGGTGCGGCACGATCCAGGGGGTGGTCGACGAGACGGGCGCGGGGTCGATCCAGAACATCGGGATCGTGCCCGGGCACCGCGGCTTGGGCTTGGGCACCGCCCTCATCGAACGAGCCCTGAGCGGTTTCCGCGACTGGGGTGTGGGGCGCGCGACCCTGGAGGTGACCGCCGACAATGTCGGAGCCGTCCGGCTCTACCAACGGCTCGGTTTCCGCCGTCAGCGGACGGTCTACAAAGTGGTCGATGGTCCCGATCCGCGTGCGTCCTGCCCCGGCCCCGCACCGGCGACCGCCTCGGCGGCGCCGTATGGTTGGTGAGGGCCACGATGATGGTCGGGCGGTGGCACGAGAGGGGCGGCAGACCTTGAAGCAGCAGTTGTTCTCGACCACCCTCGACAACGGCATCGTGGTGTTGGGTGAACGGCTGCCGGGGCTGGAGTCGGCCGCCGTCGCGTTCCACCTCCCGGTGGGTGCGGTGCATGACGGCCCGGGTCGCTGCGGCCTGGCCACGCTGGCCGGTGAGATGATGCTCCGCGGAGCCGGCGGGCGGACCAGCCGCGAGGTGATCGAATCGCTGGAGGGGGCGGGCGTCCAGTGGGCGCACTCTGTGTCCACCAGCCATTCGAGTTTCGCCGGTGCGATGGTCGCCCGGCAACTCATACCCGCCCTCCCGATCTATGCCGACATCGTCCGCCGCCCCCGGCTCCCGGCCGACGAGCTGGAGCCGGCCCGGCAGATGGTCCTGCGCAACCTCGCCGGAACCGAGGACGATCCGGCCCACCGCACGATGGCGGCCCTCCGCCAACTCCACTATCCGTCACCGTGGGGCATGCCCGCGGAAGGGATCTCGGCCGAGGTGGCGGAACTGGGGATCGGGGAGGTGCGCGACTTCGTGGCTCGCCGCGTCATGCCCCGTGGATCGATCATCGCGGTGGCGGGGCGGATCGAATGGCCCGAGGTGGTCGACCGGATCGCCGCCCTGTTCGGCGACTGGACCACCGCGGGCGACGCATCCGTGGCCTCGGGCACGCGGGGTCCGCGTGTCCGGCATGTCCCCCACGATTCGCAGCAGACGCACATCGCCCTCGGCTGGTTCGCCCCGCCGTACGCCAGTGACGATTCGTACGAGGCCTCGGCGGCCCTGGCGATTCTCGGGGGTGGCTCCAGTTCCCGCCTGTTCACCGAGGTGCGCGAGCGACGCGGGTTGTGCTACAGCGTTTCGGCCGGTTACCACACCCTCCGCGACCATGCCATGGCCGTCTGCTATTCCGGCACCAGTGCCGCGCGGGCGCAGGAAACCCTCGACGTCATGTTCGCGGAAATCCGCCGTCTGCCCGGGACCCTCGAGCCGGCGGAACTGGAGCGCGTGAAGGCCCGCGCGAAGAGCGCCCTGGTGATGCAGCAGGAATCGAGCGCCGCCCGGGCCGGCGACATCGCCCGCCGGTGGTATCACCTGCAGTCGATGCGGTCGCTGGCGGAGGAATTGGCCCGCTACGACCAACTCAGTGTCGAGTCGATCGAGCGCTGGCTGGCGGCCCACCCGGCCGCCGGACTCTCGGTGGTGTCGTTGGGCCGCGAGCCGCTGGAGGTGCCCGATGACGTTCAGGCATGAACGGCTTCCCAACGGCCTGGAGATCGTCGCGGAGGTCACCGACGACGCCCTCTCCACGAGCGTCGGTTTCTTCGTCCGGACCGGCGCCCGTGACGAAACCGACGCCACATGGGGCGTGAGCCACTTCCTCGAGCACATGGTCTTCAAGGGCACCGACGAGTTGTCGGCCGACGAGATCAACCGCCGGTTCGACTGGATGGGGGCCAGCGCCAACGCCTTCACCAGCGAAGAGGACACCGTCTACCATGCCGCGGTCCTTCCGGCGCAGCAACACGAGGCCACCGCCCTGCTCGCGGCGATGATGCGGCCAGCCCTGCGGGCCGAGGACTTCACCACGGAGAAGCTCGTCATCCTGGAGGAAATCCGGATGTACGACGACCAGCCGCCGTTCGGTGCCGACGAGCGGTGCCGGGCGGCGTTCTTCGGGTTCCACCCGTTGGGGCGTAGCGTCCTGGGCACGGTGGAATCGATCGAGGCCCTCCCGGTGGAGGCGTTGCGCGAATACCATCGGCGCCGCTACGCACCCGGCAACATCGTCCTGGCGGCGACCGGCGCGGTCGATTTTCCCGCCCTGGTGGGGACGGCCCGGCGCCACTGCGGTGATTGGGCGCCGTTCACCGAGTCGGCCCCGACCGCCGGCGTGGTGCCCGGACGGGGTCCGGGGCAGTCGGTGTTCGAAGCGATCGTCAGGCCGGCGGCCACCCTCGCCTACGGCGTGCGGATGTCGGCGGGACCGGCCGGTGACGACCCCGAGCGGTTCGCCGCCAAACTGCTCGCCACGGTGCTCGGCGACGACTCGGGGAGCCGCCTCTACTGGGCGCTCGTCGATCCGGGAACGGCAGAGCAGGCCTCCTGCCATCACCAGGATTTCCGTGACGCCGGCCTGTTCACCACCCAACTGGCATGTGACGGCGCCGATGCCACCGATCTCCTCGAGCAGGTGACCGACATCTACGCCACCGCCGCCGCGGGCGGCATCACCGGCGCCGAACTGGAGCAGGCCCGTAACAAACTCGCCGGCCGGGTCGTGCTCGTGGGGGAGCGGCCGCGGAGGCGGCTGTTCAGCGTGGGGCTGGAATGGGCCCGGTCCGGGCACTACCGCTCGGTGGCCGACGACCTGGCGATCGTGGAGCGACTCTCCCTCGACGACCTCCACCGCGTCCTGGCGGGGTGGCCCCTCCATGGGCCCGCCGCCGTCGTGCTGGCCGGACCGGGTGGCAGCGCCGACGGCTCCGATCCAACCGACCCTTCCGTCGCCGCGGCGGACGACACACAATAGGGTGTCGTCTCGAACTTCAGGCCACGACGCTCCGTAGACGCAATTCCACACCCGAAACGAACCCATGACGCCCCTGCTCGCCAACCGCTGGCTCGTCGCCCTGCCCCCGATCTGGCTGGTGGCCACGGGGGCTCTTCTGTCCGTCGTCGTGATCCTGTTGGCCTGGGGACTCCTCGCTCTGCTGCAGCCCCGGTTGGCGGCCGAGGCGCGGACGAGTCTCCGCGACGGGTTCGCCGGTCCGATCGCCTGGCTCCTGGCGTCGATGGCGGCGGTCGCGATCGCGCTGACTCCGCTGGTGCCGGTCGGATCATTACTCCGCTCGCTGGGGCGGTTCACGGCCGCGGACCGCTTCGAGCGGACGGTCATTGTGCCGGCCGGGGCCCGATTGGAGCCGATCCCGCTCGACATGCGTCCCCAGGAGTTGGCGATCATCGAGCTCTCGGCACCAGCGCCACTGCTCGTCCGCACGCAGCAGCCGATCGAAGGCTTCGCCCTGTCGAAGGTGCCCGACGTCGACCTCGTGCCGGGCCAACCGTGGGTGTGGCAGCGCGGCTCATCGGAGGCCACGCCGTTCCTCAGCGCCAAGGCCCAACTCGATGCCACCAACGCCGGAAGCGAGCCGGTGCCGCTCACGATCCGCGGCCGGCTCGTGCCCGAGTTCCCCGAGACGGCGATCCTCCCCTGGACGATGGTCACGCTGCTGTCGCTGGCCGGGCTCTACGGCCTCTTCCGCCTCATTCCCCGGCGCGTGGCGGCGGTGGCCTCGGCGACCACGAAGGAGGCGATCGGGCAACCGATTTTCGCCGTGTCACTCATCCTCGGTGCCGTGCTCCTCCTGGCCTTCATCGTCATCCCCTACAACACGTTCGGCGAAGACGTGAAGATGCTCAAGGACAGTGGTCTGACCTTGATCAAGGTGCTGGCCCTGCTCGTGGTGGTGTGGACGGCGAGCGTGGCGGTGGCGGATGAGATCGAGGGGCGCACCGCCCTCACCGTCCTGTCGAAACCCCTGACGCGGGTGCAGTTCGTGCTCGGAAAGTTCGCCGGCCTCGTGCTGGTGGCCCTGGTCGTGTTCCTCGTGCTGGGCACGATCCTCATGGCCACGACGAGCCTGAAGGTGGTCTACGACGCACGCGAGGGCTCGAAGCTCGACCCGGTGTGGCGCGATTGCGCCCAGGAGATGATCACCGTGGTCCCCGGCCTCGTGCTGGCCCTTCTGGAAACCATCCTTCTCGCGGCGGTCAGCCTCGCCGTCTCGACCCGGCTGGGCATGGTCCCGAACCTCGTGATCTGCTTCACCGTCTACGCCCTCGGCCACCTCGTTCCGCTCATCGTGCAGTCGAGCGTGGGCAAACTGCCGATCGTGCGCTTCGTGGGGCAACTGTTCGCCACGATCCTGCCGGTGCTGGAGCACTTCACGATCGAGGCAGCGGTGGTGGGTGGCGTGCCGGTGCCGTGGACCTACCTCGGCTGGGCGGCGCTGTATGCCGGCCTCTATTCCGCCGTTGCTCTCCTGGTCGCGCTGGTGCTTTTCCAGGACCGCGATCTCGCCTGAGCCGAGCGTGGCAGCGGTCAGCGCACGAGGCCGGCCCGGCCGGTGAGGCCGATAGCGCCGATGCCTTCGAAGGTCGGCGAGGGGAGCGCCCCGGTCGCCCGCTGATCGGCGCGAAGCGACTGTGCCTCCGCCTTGCCGTCGAGGAACAGGAGCATCCCCCGGCGCAGCCGCCGCTCGATGCGCGGCCCGATCTCGACGGACAGACGCGGGGAGCGGTCGCCCTGCCCCAGCGTGGTGCGGAGTTCGAGCGACTCGCGCCCCCGGTCGTGCTTGGCGGCGAACCCGACGCTCCCCAGCAACTTGTTGGGCCCCTCGGAAAGCATCCACCGGTCCGCCTGGACGCCGGCAGCGACGTCGATGCCCTCGAGCCGACTGCGGATTTCCGCCACCATCGGCGCCTGCGCCGTTTCCTGGCTCGAGGGCCCGCGGACGCGGAGATCGAGCGGGATCGACTCGGCGGTGGGCCGGACGTCGCTGCGTCGCAGCGCCGAGGCGATCGAGCCTGCTCCTTCGAACTCCTCGAGCCCGAAGCCGTCGAAAAGGATCGGGGCCAGCGCCGGTGGGGGCTGGGGCCCGCCTCCCGGTGCGGGCGGTGTGGCCCGGGCACCAACCGTGACGATCAGGCCGGCAGTGACGGCAAGGCAAAATGGAGCGTGTCGGAACATCGATCTCTCCGTGGTGGTCATCGGCGCGCGGGTCGATCGACCTGTGATCCGCGGAACGCCGGGGCCGTTCGCACCGATCGTGCGGACCGCCGCCTCCCCGCTCTCAGCCGGTGCGCCGGCGCGGCCACTGCGGTAATGGCAGGGGGAGTGTCTCGCCCCGCTCGACACCCAGGCGGGTGGTGTGGAGCGCGTCGAGGACGCGATGGGCGATCTCCACGGCGGCCGCACCATCGCCCGCCGACACCCGGGGAGCGCGCCTGTCGCGCACGGCCACCAGAAAATCGGCCTGCTCGTCGGCGAGCGGATTGGCGTCGGCGGCCGCTGCGAGTTTCTCCCGTTCGAGCACCGCGCCGAAGAAGCCCTCGCGCGCGGCCGCGCGCTGTTCCGGCGGCACCGCCGCGGCCCTGAATGCACCGCTCCGGACGGCGGCCGCCGGGGTCAGGCAATCTGCGGTCCGGGCGTTCATGTCGACGGAGAACATCCCCGCACTGCTCCACAGCGTGGCGCGGCGTTCCGCCTCGGGATGGATCCGGGACGCGACGAGATCGGCGAGCAGCCCGGAGGCGAACTCCAGCCGGGCCCGGACCGCGTCCTCGTGACCCCCGGTGGCGGACAGGCCCCGCGCCTCCACGGCCACGAGCCTCCCGGGGGCGAGCGAGAGCACCAGATCGATGTCGTGGATGAGCAGGTCGTGGACCACCCCGACGTCGAGCGACCGGTAGGAGAAGGGGGCCATCCGCCGCGTCTCGACCGCCGTCACGCGCCCCACCCGACTGGCCACCAGGCCCCAGGCGGGATTGAAACGCTCCACGTGCCCCACCGCCACGACGCGACCGAGGCGCCGCGCGGTGGTGACGATCGCCCGCGCTTCCTCGACGTCCGCGGCCAGCGGCTTCTCGACGAGAAGATCGAGACCGGCGGCGAGCAACGGCAGGCTGATGGTCGCATGGAGGTGCGTGGGGGCGGCCACCACCGCGGCAGCCGCCCGACCCACCAGTTCCGTCGGCTCCGCGAGGGCCGCGCAGCCGTGGGCGGCCGCGACCCGGGCCCGCGCCCCGGGATCGGGATCCACCACCGCCACCAACTCGGCATCCGGGCGGGTGGCCAGGAGCCGCGCGTGGATGCTGCCGAGATGCCCACACCCGATGACGGCGACGGTCGTCCGGTTCATGCAGCCCTCCTTCGTTCACGGGCCCGGCCATGCCGGCCCTCCTGCTGCCGGGCGACGAAGGCCAGCAGCTCCTCCACTTCCGCCACGAGCATCTGCTGGGAGCGGAGGATCTCGCGGGCGGCTTCGAGCCCCACCCGTGCCCGGTAGAAGAGCCGATGGGCCTCGGCCAGTGCGGTCAGCGCCTCGGCGGGGAAGCCACCGCGTTTGAGCGCCACCACGTTGATGCACCGGGGCCGCGCGGGTGATCCCTCAGAGAGCATGAACGGCGGCACGTCGTGGAGCACGCGTGACAGCCCGGCGACAAATGACCAGCCGCCGATCGTGGCCCAGTGGTGCACGGCGACGCAACCCGACAGCGAGGCATGGGAATGGACGCGCACGTGGCCGCCGAGGAGCGTGCCGTTGGCGATGATCACCTGGTCGCCGATGCGGCAGTCGTGGGCGACGTGGCAGCAGGCCATGAGGTAATTGCGGCTGCCGACGACGGTCACTCCCTGCTCCTTCTCGGTGCCGCGGTTGATCGTCACCCCCTCGCGGATCACGTTTTCGTCGCCGATCTCCACCCGCGTGCGGCTCCCCTGGTAGCTCACGTCCTGCGGATCGCCGCCGATCACGGCACCGGGGAAGATGCGGTTGCGGGCCCCGATCCGCACGTCACCCATGATCGTCACGCCGCTTTCGAGCACGGTGCCGGGGCCGATCTCCGCACCCGCCGACACCATGCACAGCGGTCCGACCCGCACGTCGCAGGCCAGACGCGCGCCCGGCTCGACCACCGCCGAGGGCGCGATCGCCGGGGGCGCACCGGCGGGCGCAGGCTCGGCACCGGGATGGGAGGGGAACACCGTCATCGGTCGCGGTCGGCTCGGGGTGGGGGCGGTGGTTCAGACGGACAGCGGATCGCGGCGGGCGGCGGCGGCGAGCACCTCCTCGACGAGCGCGGCATTGAGACGATGGCCGCTGCGCGAGGCCCGCACGTGGGCCACGAGCGGGCGCCCGGCGAGGGCCAGGTCACCCACGGCATCGAGGACTTTGTGACGGACGCACTCGTCGGGCCAGCGGAGCAGGTTGTCGATGGGGCCGTCGGGGCCGAAGACCACGAGGTCGCGGGGCGAGACCTCCCGGCCGAGGCCGGCCGCCTGGAGCCGATGGGCTTCGTCAAGCGTGAGGAAAGTGCGGGCGGCGGCGAGCTCCGTCCGGTAGGCCGCTGGCGTGATGTCGATGTCGAGCCGCTGGCGCCCGATCGGGCCCGGCCCGTAGTCGAGCTCGTAGTCGATCGACAAGCCGTCATGGCGCGGTGGACCGGCCTCGATCCAACTGCCCCCCGCCTCGACGCGGATGGTCTCGCCGACCACGATCGGCACACAGGTGGCGTCACAGTCCACGATCCCGGCACTGTCGATCGCGGCGACGAACCCGGCCGCCGATCCATCCATGCCGGGGAGTTCCGCCGCGTCGGCGTGGACCCGGCAGTTGTCAACGCCGAGGGCGGCAAGGGCGCTGAGCGCATGCTCCACCATCTGGACTTCGACCCCGCCCCGCGCGAGCACCGTCCGCTGGACGGCGTCGACCCGCATCGCCACCCGGGCGGGGATCAGCGCCGGTGGCACCAGGTCACCGCGGACGAACACAACCCCCGTGTCCGCCGCGGCGGGCTCGAGCGTCACCGCGACGAGGGTGCCCGACCAGTAGCCGCGGCCCGTGACGGCCACCGCGCGGCCGAGGGTCCGCTGGGGCCGCGGACGGGGTGATGACGACATGGTGGCCGGGTGGGCCCTCCGCTCGGAATGGTCACTGACGGGGCCGCCCACCGGCGGTCGGGGCGGCCGCGACGGGGGCCGCATTGAGCATCTTGAGGATGTCGGGGGTGATGTCGATGCCAGGCTCGAGGTACACGATCGGCTTGGTGATGCCACGGAGGATCTGGTTGCGATCGCTGGAATCGAGCGGCTCACCGTCGAACCGGTGCACGATCGCGATGCGGTGCTCCCGCGCGAACTGCTCCACCGCCTTCTCCACTTCGGTGTAGACCTGGAGGTAGACCTTGGCCTCGCGGTCCATGAAGTCCTTCTTCTGGAGCTGGGCGTTGACGTTGAAGTCGCCCTGAGCCTTGGCGATGTCGGCCTCGAGCTTCTTGTACTCGGGGGTCCCGACGTTGAAGCCCTTGATCTGCTCCATCAGGCCGTTGATCCGATCCCGCTCCGCCTTGAGGCCATTCTCCGCGGCCATCACCTCGTCCTTCATGCGGTCCATCGCGGCCTTGAAGCGGACGTGGTTCTTGAAGATGTAGCCGACGTCGATCACGGCCACGTGGCTGGCCGGGCCCGCGGCAGCCGCCTGCGGCTGGATCGGGGCCACGCCGGGCACCTGCGCCGTCGCCACGGCTTGGATCGCGGAGGTCGCGGCCAGGACGCCTGCCAAATGCCACTTCACGGATAGCACTCCTTGCTGGGGTTCGTCGTGCGGGGAACGACGGGCCGCGAACCCGTCGGACCATCCATGGCCCGCGGGTCATCGGGGCCGGGACTATGGCAGGGGGCAAGGGGCGGAACAAGGCCAAAAAGCCGGTCTGCCACCGCGATTCCTCCGGCGGCACACGGTCCTGGCTGTTGGCCGTCGGCCACGGCCTGCTACCGCGGATCCCCGAGCGTCACGGGCAACGACACCTCGGCCCCGTCGCGTTGCACGACGACCGTCACGGTGTCACCCCCCTTGTGCTTCCGCAGGGCGCTGTCGAAATCTTCCAGCGCTGCCACCGCACTGTCGCCGATGCGCACGATCAGGTCGCCCCCCTGCAATCCGCCCTTCGCGGCCGGCGAGTCCTTGGCCACACCCGAGATCGCGTAGCCTTTCGCCACCCGGCCGAAATCGGGAATGCTGCCGAAGTAGGGGCGGTCACCACCACCGCGGGCCACCATCCGCGACGCCACCTCGACATACGCGGGCCGCTCCGGCGCCGTGGCCAGTTCACGGACCGCATCCGTCACCAGGCGGGCGATGCGGACCATGCCTTCGTAATTGATTTTCTCGGCGGTGTCGGTGGGGCGGTGGTAGTCGCCGTGGGTGCCACTGAAGATGTGGAGGACCGGGATCTTCTTGGCGTAGAAGCTGGCATGGTCGCTGGGGCCGAACCCGCCCGGGTCCTTGGTGACGTCGAAAGCGTGCGTCTTCACCAGACGGTCGACGAGTCCGTCGAGGCCGCTGCCGGTGCCGGTGCCGTGGATGATCAGTTTGTCGCCATCGAGCCGGCCGACCATGTCGAGGTTGACCATCGCCACGGTGTCGGCCAGGGGGACGAGCGGGTTGGCGGTGTAGTGGGCGCTGCCGAGCAGGCCCCGCTCTTCGCCGCTGAAAGCGACGAAGAGGATGCGTCGCGGGAATGGCCCCGTGGCGGCCAGCAAGCGGGCCGCCTCGAGGAGCATCGCCGTGCCGCTGGCGTTGTCGTCGGCACCGTGGTGGATCGCCTCCACACCGGGAGCCGCCGACTCGCTCCCGCCGAAGCCGAGATGGTCGTAGTGGGCACCGACCACGACCGTCTCCGTGGCCGGGATATTCCCCGCCCCGGTCCCCTCGAGGACCGCGACGATGTTGCGAGCCTGCGTTTCCCTCCGCTGCACCGCGACCTCGCCGCGGATCCGCCAGCCGGTGAGCGGACCGCTCTGGGAGGCGAACTGCTCGTCGATCGCCTTTTCGGCGGCCGCCAACCCCGAGCCCCGCGCGGCAGCGAGGATCTCGTCGATGACCGCGCGCTTCACGTGCAGCACCGGCATGGTCCGACCGTCGGCGCCGTTGCCCGCGCGGTTGAACTTCATGAGGGCGTCCTCGGTCGCGGAGGCGTCGTTGCAAAACACGACCGCGCCCACCTCGTGTTCCGAGGCGTTGGCCAGCTTCCGCGTCAGGGCCGCGTAGCGGGAGGCCTGGTTGCCGTCGAAAACGCTGTGGGGATTGTCCTTCTGCGGCTCCTGCCGGAGTACGATCGCCGCCGCCCCCTTGGCGAAGCCCTCCGCCGGCGCGGGCGCCTCACCCCCGGGCGCTGCCGCGTCGGCCACACCCGCCGACGACGCTTCTGGCGACGAAGCTTCGGGCGCCGGGGCGTTGGTTCCGTGGGGCTGGTAATCGTCGTACTTCTCCGCCGGGGCGGTGATGCCGTAGCCGGCGAACACCAGCGGCAGATCGAAGCTCCCCGATCCGCCGGCGGCCAGGGGTGTGAAGTCGGTGCCGAGTTCGAGCACCCGGATTCGCGGCCCGCCGTCGGGCCCGGGCGGGCCGACGATCTCCACGCGGTTGCGCTCCTCCGGCCCCAGGGTGGCGTCGAGCGTGATCGGAAACCTCTGGAACGGCTCGTTCTCCGCAACGCGGGTTTCCAGGCCGCTGGCCGCCAACTGCCCCGCCACCCAGATCGCCGCCCGGTCGATGCCGGCTGTGCCCGGCCCACGCCCCTCACGCTGCGGTGCCGCGAGCCAGGTGACGTCGGACCGCAAGCGGTCGAGCGAGGGTTCCACGGTGCCGGTGGCCG
>RFRL01000101.1 GCA_009924545.1 Planctomycetia bacterium
GCCGCCGGCGTGGTGGCCGCCACCGCCAGTTCGGCATCGGGGATCTGCCGGTCGACCACCGCGGGCCGCGGAGCCGTTTCGGCAAGCTTGGCGCGTGGGGCCGGCGTCGACTGGCCCCGCACCTCGCGGATCACGCTCCGGGCCGTGACGAGGAGGGCCGAAAGGATCGTCACCGCGCCACAGTCCCAGGCGATGGCCGCGACCGCCTCGGCGTGCGCCCAACCCGCCGGCACCGCCAGTGCCGCCACGGCCCATGCCCCGAGCCCCACTGCGAGCCAGACGCCGGCGACCAGCCGGTTGGTGAGGGCCAGCACCGCCGGGACCACGGCCGCCACCAGCGCCGTCGTCGCCACGAGGATCCACCAGCCGCTGCCTCCCGGGCCGAGCCGGACCCCGGTGACATCGCTCACGGCCGTCGCCATGAGCGCCCCGACCGGCACCTGGCTGGCCACGGCTGCCCCCCCGAGCATCGCGGCCAGCCAGGTGAAACCGCGTCCCGCCGGCGGCTGGCGGTGGCGGAGCATGCCACGGATCACGAGGCTCACTGCCGCGGCGAGGAGGAGTGCCTGCTGGGCGATCCAGCCGGCGAGTGCCTGGGGACCGGCCACGTCGAGGCACTGCGCGAGAGCCGCCAGGGTGGTCGCGAACCGCTGGCCGCCGCGCGTGGCCAGCCAGTCGAGGGCCGGCGGCGATCCGGCCGCGGCGGTGCCCAGGCCGGCGACGAGGATCGCGCCGATCGCCCCCAGCAGCCTGCCCAGACGGGTGGGGATCCACAGCGCCGGGGGAACGTGCCGTTCCGGGGCGGCGGATGGCCAGTACTTCGCCGGTCCACGGGCCGACCGTGGGCGGGTGCGGGAGAAGGAAACGAGGGATTTTCGTGCGGGCCCGGTGGGCTGGCTGCCGGCGGAGGACATGGCTCGAGGAAGAATCCGTCCAGGTTGGGGCGCGACCGCCCGGGGTGCGACGACGGCATCCATGCCGACGGTTCCCGACCCCGTTTGTGGATTCGGCCGGGCCGGGCCCGGCCCTGCAGCCGGCGACGCCGGGAGTCTCCAATGCGCACCGTCGGCAGGTTCGCTACGGTCGGCGTGCCGGTCGATCGGAACCGGGCACCCCACCGGCGGAGGCCCGCGGCCGATTGCCGCTGCCCGGGGCATGGGCTACGATCCCCCAACTTCCCGCACACAGCACAGGAGACACGATCCCCATGGCCTACACCCTCCCCCCCCTGCCCTACGCGTTCGATGCCCTCGAGCCGCACATCGACGCCCGGACGATGGAAATTCATCACGGGAAGCACCACGCCACCTACGTCACCAACGTCAACAAGGCCCTGGAGGGGAATCCGCTCGGCGACATGCCGGTGGAGAAACTGATCGCCGACTTGGAGAAGGTCCCCGAGGCGATCCGGACCGTCGTCCGAAACAACGGTGGTGGCCACGCCAACCACTCCCTGTTCTGGGAGTCGCTCGGCAAGGGCAAGGGGGGCGAGCCGGGGGGGCAACTCGGCGAGGCGGTCCGCAGCGTCTTCGGCTCGTTCGACAACTTCAAGGCGGAGTTCACCAAGGCGGCCCTCGGCCGGTTCGGCAGTGGGTGGGCGTGGCTGTCGCTCGCCCCGGGCGGCAAGTTGCTGGTGGAGAGCACCGCCAACCAAGACAGCCCGATCATGCACGGCAACGTGCCGCTCCTCGGCGTGGACGTGTGGGAGCACGCCTATTACCTGCTCTACCAAAACCGCCGCGCCGACTACCTCAACGCCTTCTACAACGTCATCGACTGGGACACGGCCGGAAAGCGTTTCGCCGCTTCCGGCAAGTGACGGTAGGGAACCGGTTCGCCCCGGCTGTTCCCCCGCAGCGACTGCCGTTGACGCGCACGGCGACCACTCCTATCTCCTCTCCTCGTCCGAGGGCCGGCGCCTCTGTGGTGCGCCCCGGACGCGGGAGAAGCATCATGCTGGCCAGTCGGTGCCGCGGAACGACCGCCGCGCTTCCTCGTCGGACGCGGGCTGCCCTGCGCACGGGCGCGGCCCTGTGTACGGGCGTTTTGGAGCCGGCCCGATCGTCGCGGGTCGCCGGTCGGGGGCTGCCCCTCGCCCTCGTCGGCCTGTTGATCGCCGGGGCGTCGTCCGGCTGCCGCAGCGGCAGCGCGGCGTTTTCCGCCCCCAAGTGGTGGTCGTTGGGCGGCGGCAAGGCCGAGTCGACGTTCGCCTCCGCACCCACTCCGGGCAAGGATGCCTCCGGTGACCCGGTGAAACCGTCGTCGACGGCGACCCCCTACCCCACCACGTCGACCCCCGGCGCCTACAACCTCGCCGGCCCCGGTGCGACTCCCGCGGCGGCCGCCGCGGCACCCGCCTCCGCGGTGACCTACGGCACGACGCCGCCGCCGGCGGTGGCCCCCGCTGCGGTCGCCTCCACACCCCCGGCAGCAGCACCGGCCCAGGTCGGTCCGTATTCGATGCTTCCCGGCGCGCCTCCCGCGCCGGCCCCCTCATCCGCACTCGTCCCCGCGCCCGCGGTGGCCGCCGGTCAGCCGGGGGCATTCCCCGAAACGGCAGGCTACGAGCCGGCCTCACGCTTCGCCGCGGCGCCCGCGGCGGGCGCTCCAGCAGCCCCGGTGGCGGGAAGTCGATATGCCGCCGGCCCCGCAGCGGCGACGGAGGGAGCTCCCGGAAGGTATGCCGAGTTGCCGGCCGCGGCGGTGGCCAGCGGTTCCGCTGCCGAGGGGCCGGCGGCGTCACGTTATGCCGCCGCCAGCGGGAGTCGTTTCGGGCCCCCGACCGATGCGTTGGCTCCGCCCCCGTCCTTCAGTCCGCCGCCTCCGGTCGCTCCGGTGGCGTCACCGATGTCGGCACCCGTGGCTCCCGCCGTGCCGGGCACCAGTTCACCCGCGGGCCCGACCGATCCCTCCCGGAGCATCCGACGCCCTGATCCCGGTTACCGGCCCGCCGGCACGTCGAGCTACCGACCTTCCGGTGCGCTCCTGGCCGACGGACCGCCGGCACCTCAGCCGGGGGCAGCGGCCGACGTGCAGTCGGCGGCGTTCGAGACCGAAGCCCTGCCGCCGCGAGACGAGTGAGCCTCGGGTCCGATGGTGCGCGTGGCGTGGAGCATCGCCGTGGTGGGAATGGCCGCGGTGCTCGGCGGACCCGCCGCCGCGGAGCCGCCCCCCACCCGATGGCGTGTGGAGCAGGTCGGTCCGCTCGTGCCCCTGCCCCCTGCACTCCCGGTGCGTACCGGTGGGGAGGCCCGGGTGACGGGTGTCAGCGGCATCACCTGGCTCGGGGGTGAGCGCTATGCGGCCGTCATGGACAACAGCCGCTCCCTGATCCTGTTCTCGGTCGCGGTGGATCCCGGAGGCCAGCCGCAGCGCGTGATGGCCGCCGAGATCGTCCCGCTGCCCGAGCAGCACGATTACGAGGATCTGGCCGCCTGGCCTCCGCCCCCCGCGACGGCAGCCGATGCCGCGGGGTGTGCCGGGCTGTTTCTGGCGGAGGAGGACACCCCGGCGGTCCGCCTCCTCCGTTGGCCGGAGGGGCAACTCGACGGTGGCCTGCGGCTCCCGCGCGTGTTCCGCACGGCGCGGCCCAACCGCGGGGTCGAGGCGGTGGCGGCCGACCCCGATGGCCGGTACGTGTGGGCGGCCAACGAAGAGGCCCTCGCGGTCGACGGCCCCGGCCCCACGCCATCGACCGGCACGGTCGTCCGCATCGCCAGGCTTCCTGTGGCCGGAGTCCCGCACGACCGGGGACCGGTAACGCGGCAGCGCGCCTTCCAGGTGGGCTATGCCGCGTCACCGCCGCACGCCTTCGTTCGTCTGCTCGACCACACGGTGTATGGCGGCGTGGTCGCCCTGGTGGCGCTGGGTGACGGGCAGTTGCTCGTGATGGAGCGGGCCGGTTGCCCCGGGCTGCCCCCCTTCTCCAACCGCATCGAGCTGATCGACACGACCGGCGCTCCCGACGTTTCGGGCCTCGACGGGGGCCTTGATACCCACCCCGGGTTCCTGGTGCCCAAGCGTCTGCTGTGGGCCGGGTCGGTGAGCGCGAACCTCGAGGGCCTCTGCCTCGGGCCACCACTGGTGGATGGGCGACTGCTCCTTGGAGTGACCGACGATGGCGGGATCGCCCTGCCGTCGGCGCTGGTCGCCTTCCGCCTCCTCCCGGCAGGGAAGTCGCCGGAAACGCCGCTGCCCAGCCTCAACGGGCCCGGCCAACCCTTTCCGCCCGGCCGACCCTGACCGCCCGCCCAACTGGCTTGCAGGTCAGCGATGAACGCTCACCAGCCCATCACCATCGTCGACTCGATCACCTTCCGCGCCCGGTCGAGGTCGTCGCCCGTCTCGTGCATGTAGAGGCGGATGGCGTGGAGTTTGTCGCCGGCGGCGCGCGAAAGGCAATCGCGGGCGGTGTTGCAGGGGCGCTCACGGGTGGCCGACAGCCCCAGGGCCGACTTGGAAATCACCCACGTGTCGCGGGGCCGCCTCGTGAGACGCACCACACGCTCACCGGGATACGCGTCTGCCACCACGGCGGTGGCTGCCGCTTCGTCCGCGGCCCACGAGATGATGATGTGGGCCCCGGTTTCAATCTCGAACAGCGGCATTGCTGGACCTCCCCGGCCAGCGACAACCTTACGGTCCCCTCCCGCACCAGTCAATTGTTGTCGGACGGCCGGGCCGGCTAGGATGCAGGGGTCAAGTCTCCATCCTCGTACCCCGACGCCCACTCTGCCCGCGAGGCACCATGCGGTACGACCGCGACGGCTTTCCCATCCCGGCCGATTTCGATTCCCGTTCGCGGGCCGATGACCTCGCGGACGAGCGGTCGGTCCTTCCTCCCTTCTCCGGCGCGCCGTTGGCCGACTGGGCGCCTCCGCAACGCGGTTCCGGCCGGGTGAAGCGGACGCTGATCATGGCCGTACTCGGCCTGGGGTTGGTGCCGGCGCTGGTCGGTCCGCAGCTCATGCCCGAGATCCGCATGGCGGTGGTGCGGATGTCGGTCGATCGCGCCCTGCGGATGGAGGCCGAGGACGACGTCGCCGGTGCCCTGGCCGAGGTCGATCGGGCATTGGAGTGGCTGGGCGGGGAGGAGGACGGGTCGCTGCTCTGCCAGCGCGCGTGGCTCCGGCTCCACAACGGCGATCCCGCCGGCGCCATTGAGGACGCCCGCCGCGCCGAGTCGCTCGCCCCTGGCACGCTCATGCCGCTGCGTGTCCGCGGGCTGGCGGCGGTGGTGGGGGGCAACCCAGACCAAGCCCTGGCCGACGCCGCCGCGGTCGTCGAGCGCAGCGCTCCCGGCGACCCCGATGCCCTCAATCACCGGGCCTACATCCGCGCCCTCGTGGGGCGCGAGCTCCCCGAGGCCCTGGCCGACATCGATGCGGCCATCGGCCAGGTCGGTCCCGCCGTGTCGGCCGAACTGCTCGACACCCGGGGCTACATCCTCCACCTCCTCGATCGCGACCAGGAGGCGCTCGAGCAGATGAACGAAGCGATCGAGCGCATGCTCCAGGACCGGCGCCGGGTCCGGCTGGTGGCCGACCACGGGGAGATCGATCCCGTGGTGGCCGGACTGCGCTTCCGGACGATCGAGCACGGACTGGCGGTGATGTATCACCACCGGGGGCTGATCTGCCGCCGGGTGGGACATGACGAGCAGGCCCGACAGGATTTCGATGCCGCCCGCGTGAAGGGCTACGATCCGAGCCGAGGCGTGTTCTGATGCCGGCGGCACCCGGGCCGGAAGCTCCGCCGAGTCCGAGGGTTTCCGTCGGCGATCGGCACGGTATACTCCCTCCCCGCGAGGCAATCGCCCGGGTTCCGGTGGCTTCACCGGGACACACGGGGGTGTAGCTCAGTTGGTTAGAGCGCCAGCCTGTCACGTTGGAGGCCGCGGGTTCGAGTCCCGTCACCCTCGCTTTCCTCGCCGCGTTTTCTCCCACTTCGCGGTTTTTCCGGCTGGGTGATTCTGCCGGCTTCGCGCGTTTTCCACGCTGGTTTCCCGGCCGTCTGCACCGCCGGCCGTTGCACCGGTGGTGGCTCGCGCGGTGTTCACTCCAGCGGCTCGAGCCACGCCCGGATCTCGTTTTCGTATTCGCTCGCCAGACCGCCGACGATGAGCTGGCGGTGGAAACTTGCCGCCCCCTCCTTCGCCAGGTCGGCATCCTCCGCCCCGGGGAAGCGGCGATTGGGGTCGGGGGCGATGAGCCGGCGGACGAACCCCATGAGCAGTTCGTTGCACGTCACCTCCGACGGCAGTACGTGCGGCAGCCGATGGACGAGTGAGCGCTTCGCCTCGAGGAAATCGCGGTACGACTCGAGACCCGCGAACGGCGGGCTGCCGGAGAGCATCTCGACGAGGACGTAGCCGAGGCTGGCGAGATCGGACCGCGGCGTGACCTCGCGCCCCTCGAGCACCTCCGGCGCGGCGTAGGCCGGCGTGCAGGTGCGGTTGGGGGGGATGTCGTCGAGGGCCACGGCGGAGCCGATGTCGATGATCTTCGCGTTGCCGGTCCGCTTGACCATGATGTTGGCGCCCTTGATGTCGCCGTGCACGATCCCCTCGCGGTGAAGCGCCGCCAGGGCCGCCAGGCACTCGCGGACGATCGAGATCGCCACCCCCGGCTTGAGGCGCGACTGCACGGGGCCGGCGGTGACGATGACGTTGTTGAGGTAGCGCCAGCGGTCGTCGTCGACGGTTGTCCGCGTGCGATCGAGGAACTCCGGGGCCAAGAGCCAGGAGAGGTCGTAGCCGTCGACCCACTCCATCTCCATGATGCGGATGCGGCGCTGCTCGACGAAGTTCTGCACGTCGAGGAGGTTGTCCTGCTGGATCTGGGCGACGCGGGCCGAGACCGTGGCCATCCGCGCCATCGCCTCGTCGTAGGCCGCTTCCGTCTGGTAGCGCTCGGGCGAAAAGAACTTGAGGGCCACCGGGAGGGTGAAGTTGTCGCTGCCGCGGCGCGTGGTGAGGAACACCACCCCCTGCCCGCCGGCGCCGAGCCGCCGGGTCAGGTGGTGGTATTCGGTCCAGTTCAGCCGGCCCGCCGACACGATCTCGCCGTAGCGGGCCAACAGTTCGTCGGGGCAGCGCGCGGCGCTGCCACCGGCGAACGTCACCGTCGGGCGGCCTTCCTGGAAAATGGTGGTGGTCATGAGGCGGCGTCCTGCCGGTGATGCCCCTCGAGTGCGGCGGCGTTCCGTGGCCCGACCGGCGTGGGCCAGTCCTGGGGCGGCGGGAACCCGAGCCGCTTGTCGACGAGGTTGCGGACCTCCTCCCCGCGGAGGTACCGCCGGAGATTATCGCAGAAAAAGTCGGTCATGGCATCGATCCGCCACGCTGCCTGGCCGCCGACGTGGGGAGTGATGATCAGCCGCGGCGCGGTCCACAGCGGGCTATCGGGCCGCGGCGGCTCGTCGGGCGTGACGTCGAGGGCGGCGGAATCGAGGTGCCCGCTGGTCAGCGCCGCGGCCAGCGCCTCCTCATCGACGATCGCCCCGCGGGCGGTGTTCACCAGGATCGCGCCGGGTCGGAGGCGCGCGAGGGCCTTGGCGTCGATCAGCCCGCGCGTGGCCGCAGTGAGGGGCGCGGCGAGGAACAGGACCTCGACCTCGTCGAGGAGGCGCGGCAGCGTGTCCGGGCCGCCGAGGAACTCCACGGTCGGCGGCTGTTTCACTGGATGGAAATCGGTGGCCAGGATCCGCGATCCGCACCCGCAGCGGGGCGAGCACCTCGGCCAACCGGCGCCCGTTGCCCCCCAGGCCGACGATCCCCACGGTGGCCCCGGTGAGGTCGCGGGTGGGGCGGCGGGTGAAGTCGCGGGCCCGCTGCTGGTCGAGGAACAGGGGGAGCCGCCGGGTGCAGGCGATCGCCAGGCCAAGGGTGTGTTCGGCCACCTGGTCGGCGAGCACGCCCGAGGCGCTGCTGACGAGGATCTCCGAGCCCACCACCGCGGGCACCAGGCAATGGTCGAGCCCGGCCGCCGATGACTGGATCCAGCGCAAGCGCCCCGCCGCCACCACCTCGTCCCACGGGACGGGCACCTTGGCGTGGCCACAGAACACGTCGGCGGTGGGCAGTTCCGCGGCAACACGTTCCTGACCGGCATCGACGATCTCCGCCCCCGGCGCGGTGGCCGCGATCTGGTGGATGTGACGGAGTTCGACGGGGTAGCAGAGCACGATGCGCATGGCAGAGCCTCCGGGGGGGTTCTCGCACAGTCCCGGCGCGGCGGGCAAGCCGGCCGGCCCCCCGCCACCGCAGCCCGGCGGAGCCGACCTTGCCCCGGTGAGGATTCATGGTTCAATTGAAGGGTTGCGGTCCGCGGGGAACCCCGTGGTTCGCGCGGCGGAACCTTCCCGTGGGCATCTTCATGCGGACCACCTGGCTGGCAGTGGCGGCTCTGGCGTTCCTGCGGATCGTCATCGGTCTGCACTTCTTCCTCGAGGGGGCGAGCCACCTCCGTGATCCCCAGTGGTCGAGCGCCGGCTTCCGCCGGGCCGCCGTCGGCCCGTGGGCCGAGTGGTTCCGCCGCGAGTTGCCCCAGACGGGCGACTGGTCGGGCACCCTCGGTGCCGCCGATGGCCGCTCGGCCCCCGAGGCGGTCGCCGCCTGGAAGGCGAGCGTGGTGGCCGGTTGGAAGGAGCTTGCCGCGGCCAGGGGCCGCGTGCTCCCGGCCGACAAGCAGGCGGCGCTGGGCCCGGCCCTCGAAGCGGCCACGGCCGAGCTCGACGACTACCTCGCCGGCATCGACGTCGATCTGGTCGACTACCGCCTGGAGGTGGCGCGGTTGGCGGCCAACGAACGGGTCCCCGGGGCCCGCGACATCCCGTTCGCCCGGGAGCGGCTGGCCAAGAAGAAGCGCGAGCTGGCCGGCAAGGCCAACGGGTGGATGGCGGAGGTGGAGGCCCTGGGCAAGAAGCTTGAAACCGCCTGGGACGCCCCCTTGTCGGCGGCCGATGTGGCGAAAGTCACCGCCGCGCGCGAGCCGGCGAAGCTGTGGAAGGCCGACCGGTTCGTGAGCTGGTCGCTGGTCACGATCGGGGCCTGCCTGGTGCTCGGCCTGCTCGTCCGCTTCAACGCCATGGGCGGGGTGTTTTTCCTCGCCAGTGTCATCGCCTCGCAGCCCTTCTGGGTCGCCGGGGCCCAACCCACCTATGATCAATGGGTGGAACTGGCCGCCCTGCTGGCCCTCGCGGCCCTGCCGGTGGGCGGGTGGAGCGGGATCGATTATTTTCTGAAGGCTTGGTGTCCGTGGTCGGGCTCTTGTGCCCGCAACCCCAGCGAGGTGCGACGATGAACCTGTCGGAACCCCAGAAGGCGATCGGCAAGGACAACTTCAACGACGCCGTAGCCGTCACGCGGCGCGACTTCCTCGGCGGCGCGGTGGCCGCCGGGCTCGCCACCGGAGCTGGCCTCGGCTCGATCTACTTCGGCTATGGCGCCACCGTCGGCAACCCGCTGCGGATCGGCGTCCTCGGCACGGGCGACGAAGGGAGCGTGCTCCTGGGCGCCCACACCCCCGACTTCATGCAGGTCGTGGCGATCGCCGACATCCGCCCCTACAACGTGTTCCGCGCGTTCCACGGCGACGTCTCCAGCCCCAGCGCCCTGGCCGCCCGGCCGGGCCTGATGTCGAAGTACAAGTGGTCGAGCGAGGACGAGGCGCGCAAGCACGTCAAGGTTTACGGGGCCTACGAGGAGCTCCTGGCCGATCCCGACGTCGAGGCGGTGGTGATCGCGCTGCCGCTCCACCTCCACGCCCCGGCGGCCATCAAGGCGATGCGCGCCGGCAAGCACGTGCTCACCGAGAAGCTGATGGGCCATTCGGTCCACGAGTGCAAGGAGATGGGGCGCGTGTCGCGCGAGACGGGCAAGCTCCTCGCCACCGGCCACCAGCGGCACTACAGCATCCTCTACGACAACGCCGTCCACACCATCGGCAAGGCGAAGCTCCTCGGCGACCTGCACTCGATCCGCGCCCAGTGGCACCGTGGCAACCTTCCCGGCAACGATTCCTGGAAGCCGCCGATGCCGGGTGACGAGGCGTCGCTCAAGAAGCTCGCCGCTTGGAAGAAGGAGCTCGAGTCGGCCAAGCCCTCCGATATCGACGCCCTCCAGAAGAAGATCGCCCAGGCGGAGGCCCAGATCCTCGACAAGGATCTCGACGCCACGAAGTACGGCTACTCCGCGGCCAAGCTCGGCGACGGCTCGACGCGCACGCCGCTGGAGGAGCTGATCCGGTGGCGCCTGTGGAACCGCACCGGCGGCGGCCTCATGGCCGAGCTCGGCAGCCACCAGCTCGACGCCGCCGGGATCTTCGTGTCGGCGATGCACGGCGAGGGGAAGAAGGTCAAGCCGCTGACCGTGACGGCCGTCGGCAACCGGAGCATCTTCCCGGCCGACCGCGAGATCGACGACCACGTCTACTGCATGTTCGAATACCCGGCGCCCGGGTACCACGACGAGTCGGGCAAGGTCGCCGACGCCAACAAGAAGATCGTGGTCACCTACTCGTCGATCAACGGCAACGGCTTCGGCGAGTACGGCGAGGTGGTGATGGGCACGAAGGGCACGCTCGTGCTGGAGCGCGAGCAGGAGGTGATGCTCTACAAGGGCTCGGCGAAGGACACCCGCGTGACCGTCGCCAAGGCCAAGGACGGCACGCCGACCCTCGACACCACCGAGAGTGGCGGCAGCTACGCGGCGGGAGCCAAGGGGGGCGGCGGCGCCGACTCCGGTCCGCCGTCGCGGGGCTACACCGAGGAGCTGGAGCACTGGGCGTGGTGTGTCCGCAATCCCGACCCGGCCAACCAGCCGCGCTGCAAGCCGGAGGTGGCGATCGCCGACGCGGTGATCGCCCTGGTGAGCAACATCGCCCTGGCCAATCCGAGCACCCAGGCCCGGATCGAGTTCAAGCCGGAGTGGTTCGACATCGCCAGCGACGAGACCCCCGAGGGGATCGTTCCCGACGTCAACCGCGACATCTACAAGGCGTGATGGCCGCGGGGCCGGCAGGCGGCGCCGGGCTGCCGGGGGGCGGGGTCGGTGCGCTGGTGCGTCGCGATCTCGCTGCGCTCGTGTGCGCCGGCGGCGTGGTGATCGTCGCGCTAGCCGGCACCGCGTCGGCGGCGGGTGATGGGAATCTCCACGATGTCCCTCCCGACCTCGTCGTGCCCATCGCGGTGGAGGGTGAGCCGGCGCCGGGGAAACGCGTGTTCGCGGTGGCACCCGGCTGGGAGGGCACGGCGGTCCGGCACACGCTCGCCCTGCCGCGCGACTGGCGGCCCGGGGTTCGTCTGCCGGTGCTCGTCGAGTATCCCGGCAACGGCCCTTACCGAAGCGCGCTGGGCGACGTCTCGGAGGGCACGCCGGAGGGCTGCGTGCTCGGCCACGGGCTGGCGGGGCGACCGGTGTGGATCTCGCACGAGCTCGACGTCGAGGCGACGCGCCGGTTCCTCGACACGGGGCGGGTGCTCGACGGCGCCCCGGCGAGGGCGTTCGCATTCGTGCCGATCCCGTATCCGAACCACTCGGCGGCGTGGGTCCTCCGCGATCTCCCCCAGCGCGCCCGGGCGCGGGCGTGGCTTCGCGACGTGGTCGGGCCGCAGGGGGAGTGAGCAACGCGGGCGCTCCGCTGAATGCCTCTGAGGTCGCCTGTGCGTCGCGGCCTCGGTCGCGTTCCGAAGGCGGTTGATCATAGAGTGTTCTTGTGTACACTATCATCAGCGAGACGTGACGAGGCGGCGTCATCCCTTGGAGGTCAATCCCCATGCCAGCGGCCAAGAGGGTACCTGCGATGGTTGCGCACGAGATCCGCAGCGAACTCCTGCCGCGGCTCGCCGCGGTTGGTGTAGCACGCGTCGAAGCCAACTACTCGGGCTATCAGGGTTCGGGGGGCATCGACATGCTGGACTTCATGGACCAGGCGGGCACACCGATCGATGTCGAGCGGACCGAGGCGTGCCTGATCAATCACGTGCGCGAAGTGCTCTCCGGGTTTCTGCCGGATGGTTTCGAGTTATCTGAGGGCAGCCAGGGGGATCTGTACTTCGAAGTGTCGACCGGTACGTTCCGGCTCGAGCACGAGCAGAACTACACGGCAACTCGCAGTACTACGCGCGAGTGGAGGATCTGAGTCATTCTTTGCGGTGACGACCACGCCGCGATACAGGCCACAAACCGCGCACGGTTGCTTTGCTCACGCGACAACCCGATCGAGCCACGTTTCACCGCGCCGAAACGGCTCGGGTCACTTCCTCGACGAGCGCCGGGTCGCGCTCATGTTGGTGCGAACGCTCCAACGCGTTATTGATCGCGGCGACGACTTGAGCGTCCCTGAGTTCTTCGGGTCGGATCATGTCATTTTGAAACAGCCAGTAACTCACGGCGCACCAGGCCGATAGCGGTTGCCCATCGGTGAGATTGCACTCTGGCGCAGGGAACCGGCCGGGCCCACGAGCGCCCGTGATGTACTGGTGGACGAGTTGGCGAGTTCCCCCGCGCTGTGAGCCGGATCGGGGAAGATCCCGATCGCGAACCGGGTGCCGGCGATCCAGGCGATCCGCTGCCGCGCCGCCACGGCGCGGTCGACCACCCGGGCCACGGTCCGCCACTCGTAGTCGTGCCAGAGCACGATGCCCCCAGGGGCGAGCACCGAGAGCACGCCACGGGTGTCGCTCGCCACCATCGGGCTCGAATGGTCGCCGTCGATGATCGCCAGATCGAACGGACCGCCGAGCGACTGCCAGTCGAGCGTCGCACTGTCGGCGAGCACCTGGCGGATCCGCGCCGCCGCCGGATGCCCGTCGTACACCCGCGCGCCGTAATCCGTCGGCAATGCCGTGCCGGTCGGCCCGCGCGGGCTCCCCTGTCGATCGTCACCACCATGCCGTCCGCTGGAAGATTCACGGCGAGATTGAGCGCGGTGTGGCCGTTGAACGTGCCCACCTCGAGCACGCGCCTGGCACCCACGTGGCGCACGATCGCCAGCACCGCGACGAGCTCCTCGAGCTCCAGCGACGTGCCCCGCACGAGGGCGAAGGGACGCACCAGTTGGAGCGCGTCGCCGCCAGCGACGATCCCGGGGAAGATCGCTTCGAGCGGCGCGGGCCGCAGCCGCGTCCAGGGGTAGCCGGTGTCCCACAGGGCACGGTTGAGGTGGAAGCGGGCGGCGGCCGGATGCGCGAGCCAGCAGCCGAGCTTGGCGAGGTTGTCGCGAAGGTAGGCGAGCGGATTCATCGGGCGCTGTCCCGCGGGCCCGGCGACCTGTCCCCTGCCCCGCCGGCATGTCGGATCAGGAACGCGACCACAGGCGCTGGGTCGTCGAGACCGTGCGGATGGTGGCCGACGCCCGGCTTGTGGATCAGTTCGATCGTGCCGCCGAGCTGCCGGTAGCGCTCCGCCACCACGAGGGCATTTTCCGCCGGCGGGACGATGTCGTCGGCATCGCCGACGACGTGGATCAGGGCCACGCCGGCCCGCGCCAGGGGGGCGAGTGTGTCGACGGGATTGCCGGTCCACCCCAGTGCCGCGGCGTCGTCGGCCAGCCCGTGGAGCTGCTTGAAGGTGGCCCAGTCGGCCGGGCTCCCCTTCCCCGCGCGGCCCACCGCCCGGCCACCGGGCCAACTGCGCGCGTCGCAGACCGCGGCATCGCCGTAGATCGCCGCCACGCGCTCTGGGTAAGCGGCGGCATAACGGTGGGCGAAGAGACCGCCCCGGCTGATGCCGACAAGCGCCGGCCGCGCCGCCAGACCGCGGCGCACCAGCTCGTCGTGGAAAGCGGCGAGGATCTCGAGCGCCGCCGGACTGCCGAAGGTGTTGCCGACGTCGATGAAGGCGTGGTGGAAGCCGGCGGCCACCAGTTGCGGCGCGGCGCAGCGCTCCGTGAAGGCGTCGGGGAAGATCAGGCACCAGCTCCAGGGATGGCCGGGGCGGGCCACCGCCGGCTCCACGACCCAGGCGGCGTGGTCGCGGAAGGTGAAGCGGTGGCGGAGGTGACCGTGCCACTGGTCACGCGTCTCACCCGGAAAGGTGAGGTCGGGCTGCGCCGCCGGCAGCGCGGAGCCGAACCCGGCGACGACGATCACGGTGAGGAAGAGCTTCACAGCGAACGAGCGCATGGCGGGCTCCAGCGGGTCGGGTCAGCCGATGTCGAGGAGGCGCGGGAGCGGGGCGTCGGCCGGCAGACCGAGCAGGCTCCGCAACTCGGCCAGTTCGGCGGCGGTGAGCGACACGAACACCACCGGATCCTGGATCGCGTCGGCGTCGACCGTGCGGTAGCCCACCACGCGCCCCTCCTCCACCAGCGGCGTGCGACCGTAGCCGTACATCATGTTGTCGACCTTCTCGAAGAAGTCGGCGAGCGTGACGGCGTCGGGCCACGGCCGGCGGATGTAGTAGAGCTCGATCACGTCCTTCCAGAAGTGGGGCACGAACTTCGTCGCCACGTCGGCCCGCCCCACCCGGCCGTAGGAGGTGCCGGCGATGCAGGTGGGCAGGGCCACGATCGAGCCGCCGCCGGCCGCCGCCTGGCGCTCGATCGCCAAACCGAGGTTGGTGAGGAAGTCGGCGCTGAAGCAGTCGTCGCAGATGAGCACGAGGTGGGCGAGATCGAGGCCGGCCACGCCGCCGGCTTTCGTCCGCGCACCGGCCACGAGGGCCGTGGCGAGCCGCTCGACGGGGATCGAATAGCTCTGGATCTCCTCCGGTAGCCCGTGGCCGAGGACGATGATCGTGGCCGGCGCTTGTCCCGCGGCCGCCTCCTCGACCGCGGCGAGGAACCGGGCCGCCACCGCGGCGATCGAATCGTCGGTGGCGACGCGCTTGAAGACCGTGGCGGTGGTGCCGTAGGCGTCGGCCAGGGCGG
>RFRL01000102.1 GCA_009924545.1 Planctomycetia bacterium
CGGCAGCGGTTTCTTGCTGCGCGCATTTCAAGGGGTAGGTTTGTTGGGCGTCGCTCCCGCGATGCCCCGGGGCCAGTGTGCTGGGCCCCGCAGAGCGTGGCCCCCTCGGATCGGGGGCCGGCACCAGGGCGTGCGGAGGATGCGATGCGGAACATGGACTGGGTGCGGCGGGCGTTTGCCTGTTTGCTGGTCGGGGGTCTCACCGGCCTGAGCGGATGCAAGACGCTCAACGAACGCTACATCGCCCTCGAGGTGTGGAAATACGAGCGGTGCTTCGGACACCTGCCCCCCGGCTTCGTACCCCCGGGTGCGGCCGCCCAGCCAATGCGCTCCTGCGGTCAGGGTGCCCCCTGCAGCGCACAAGTCGCCGAGGGCTGCGAACAGTGCCCGGGTGGCATGGTGGAGGGCGGCATTCCCGCCGGCGCGCGGATCGTGCCCGATCTGCCCCCGGGCCCCGGTGGCGCCCCGACTCCCCTTCCAGTGCCGTCCGGCCCCACGCCCGCGGCGGTGTCGGCCGGGCGACCGGTGGTGATTTCCGACGAAGTCGTGCTCCCCTGAGAGCATCTCCCGAGCCCGGCCCCCCGGCGGCCGGGGCAGATCAGTGGGTGGGGGCCGCACCACCTGCCTGCGACCGCCACTCGTCGAAGATCACGAGGTCGTGCCGGAAGGGATCGGCCGACACCGACAGGTCGCCGGCGTACGGATAGCCGAACAGGGAGACAAGGTACAGGTTGAGGCCGATCGTCAGGGCCACCATCGCCGTCACGACGACATGCAGCCGGGCATGGTCGATGGCGAACAGGCCGGTGAACAACACGGTCATGATGGCGCCGAAGAAGAGGGCGATCCACTCGATCGTGGGAATCCCCTGACTGGACGTGGCGAGGCGCTCGCGCCGATGCCGCCACAGTTCCGAGATCTGCTCGACGAGCAATGGAAACACCGCCTTCTCCACCTCGGTCTGCGGTTCATAGCCGTCGAGGGCGCGGCTGATACCCACCATGAGAACCCGCGTTTCGCGGCTCGGCCGGTTGGCCGCCATCGCCGCCCACTCGTGGTCCGCGACACTCGCCGCGTACTTCCGGCACTGTTCATGGAGGCGGCTGCGGAAGGGCTCCCGGATCCGGTCGGCCAGTTCGAAGGTCTCGACCAGACAGTTCGACTCCTGCTGCACGGTGTCGACGGCCTGCTCGAAGCGCGTCATGGCATCGACCACGATCATCCCCAGCGTCACCGCATACAACGTGCCGGTCACCGCGAGGAGACTGCCGGTCACGTCGTGGGCGGACCGCAGGACCTCCGCGTCGAACAACCGCCTGGCGCACGCCACGAGCACCAGGCCCGCGGCGATCCCGCCCATGATGAAAAGTCCGCAGTTGACGTAGGCCTCGAGGGTCATGCCGCACCTCCCGGCCGGTGACGCCGGCGGGGGCATGCCGGTCGGCCGCAGCCAATGGGGGCAGAGCCTATCGCGGAAGCACGTCGGCCATCGAGAGCGAATTCGCCGACCATCCTCCCGGCCACGGCCGGTCAGGTGGGCGTCTCGGCGGGCCCGGGAAAAAGCCCCGCCCGGACATCGTCCCGCCAGGCCGCCAGGCCGGCGGCGATGCTCCCCCGCGTGTCGGCATAGCTGCGGACGAACCGTGGGACGCGCCCGAGGGAGAGGCCGACCAGATCGTGGAACACGAGCACCTGGCCGTCGCACCCGGGCCCGGCCCCGATGCCGATGGTGGGCACGTCGAGGCCCGCGGTGATCTCGGCGGCCAGGGGCGCCGGGACGCACTCCAGCAACACGGCGAACGCCCCGGCCGCCGCGGCCGCCCGGGCATCGGCCATGAGCGGCCCGGCGTCGCGCTGCATGCGGTAGCCACCGAGCTGGTGGACCGCCTGGGGACGCAGGCCGACGTGCCCGATGACGGGGATGCCCGCTGCCGCGATGGCGGCGATGACGTCGGCCTGCCCGGCCGTGCCCTCGAGCTTCACCGCCTGGCAGCCGGTCTCCTTCATCAACCGCGCGCAGGCGGCCACGGCCCGCCGCCGGCCGAGGTGCTGCAGGGGGAACGGCAGGTCGACGACCACCAGCGCCCGGGTGGCGGCACGGCCGACGATCTCACCGTGGTAGATCATCTGCCCGAGCGTGGCGGGGATGGTCGACGGCCTCCCGGCCACCACCATCGCCACGCTGTCGCCGACGAGGATGCAGTCGATGCCCGCCTCGTCGGCCAGCCGCGCGGTCGGCCAGTCGTAGGCGGTGACCATCGTGATCGGCGTCTTCCGCCGCTTGGCGTCGGCCAGGTCGAGCACGGTGACGCGACGGGTGGATTCGGCCATGGTGGAACACGTCGGGGGTCGGCGGCTCGCGGATTCGCGCCGGACAACTGTATAGTGTCACACGGTTTCCCGGTGTCCAACCCGACAGCCGGTTCCGGAGCTCCACCGTGCCTGCCTCCCGCCATCTCCCCCCCGTTCCGTCCGCGTCGCGTCGCGCCGCCGGTCGTGGTGCCGTCCGGGTTCGCGCCGTGTGGGTCGCCGCGCTGTCGCTGGTGACGTGCCTGCCCGGGGCGTTCGCCCAGCCGCCCGGTCGCCCCGAGCCGCAGCGGCTCAAGGAGGACCAGCGGCGCGGGGTCGTGGTCGACAAAGCCCCCGGCATGCTGACCCTGCGGTTGCCGGCGGAGAGCACCACGGTGTGGCGGGTGATTCCCACCGGCAACGCCACGATCGAGGTGGTCGGCCCCGCAAGCCGTGCCATGCTCGCGCCGCGCCAGTTCATCCGGTTCTCGGCGACCCTCGACGAGTTCGGGAAGGTCGCCGAACCGGTCGTGAAGGTCACCTTCCCCGGCGGTGGCACGCCGTCGGTGATGGCGCCGGGGCTGGGCCTGGAGACCGGCGCCAAGAAAGTGCCCGGCCGCCGTCCCGCCGGTCTCTACACGATCAACGGCATCATCCGTGAGGTCGACGGCGACACCGTGACGGTGCTCATCGGCAAGGAACGCTTCGAGTTCACCGTGCCGGCCGACGCCGAGCTCGTGGTGCAGACCAAGAACCTGTCGATCATCGACAAGGACGACACCGTGGAGGTGGAGGGCACCTACTATCAGGTCGGGCAGTTGCTGGCGTCGGAGATCAAGGTCACGCTCGCCAAACCGCTCGCCCCGCCCGATCCGAAGGCCCGCAACGCCAAGCGGTGAGCCGGCGGGTCTTCCCCATCCGGTCGCCGGCACCGGTTCGCCCGGGTCGCCGGTTCACCCGGGTGCCCACTCAAGGGGCGGCGAGGCGCCGCAGGAACCGCTCCAGCTCCACGTCGGTGGTGGCGCCATCGACGGAGGCAGGGTCGGGATCGCCTCCGTGCGGATCGGTACGGTCGGGAACGGTTCCGCCGGGGCTGCCGTCGCCGCAACGGCCCACGCCCGACCGGTTTGCCGCCACGCGACTGCCTGCCGACAGCCCCAAGCGTGCCGCCTTCGCGGAGTCGAGGGCTGCGGTGGGTGCCTCGGCGAACGGGTCGTAGTCGATCCGCACCGCGACGTGCCCCAGGCGGATCACCGCCCCCGGGGCGAGTGCCAGCGGCACCTCTGCGTCGACCGGTACGTCCTCCACGAGCGTGCCGTTGGTCGAGCCGAGATCGCGGAGGAAGACCACGCCGTCCTGTTCGAAAAACTCGCAGTGCCGCCGGCTCACGCGTTCGTGCTGGATGCGGAGTTTGGCCTCGGCTGTCCGGCCGGCTGTGAACGGTAACCGCAGGGAGAACGTGCCGCGGCCGGCCTCGGGGGCGAGTACCGTCAGGTGGACGATCACGGCATCCCTCCCGAATCCCGGCGGAACTCAAACCGGCCTGCGGGGGAGGATCCCCGCCATCCCGCTTCCGCCACCCACGCCATCGCACTGGCCGCCCCAGCCTGCCCTCCCGACGGTTCCCGGGCGGGAAACCGCCGGGAAGAGAAAACGGGATCGCGCCAGAAGACCAGAGGAGTGGTGATTGTACGGCGGCCGACGCGCTCGCCAAAGGTCTCGCCGAGCCTGCCCGAGCAGCGCGGCCCACCCATCCGCTTGACCTTGCGGCCACCCCCTGCTGCCCTATAATCGCCGGGTTCCGGGATGGGGATCTCGTCCCGGTCCGACCTGTGCGGGTGTAGCTCAGTTGGTAGAGCACCACGTTGCCAACGTGGTTGTCGTGGGTTCGAATCCCATCACCCGCTCTCGATCGTGGAGTCGACCGCTGTGGTGGGCTGGTGATTGCCGCGGGGCCCGTGAGTGCGGCAGGACCGGTTGACTGCAGCAGGACCGGTTTTCGGAGCCTGGACTGCGGAGGCTGGTTGCGGCATTCACGATGAACACGTCGAGGAGCGGCGCCCAGTGGCGGGTGGCGCCGGCCGTGTACACGGCTCCCGCGTGGGTACCGCTCCGTCGACCGACAACATTCTCGAGGGTCGTCATTCTCGAGGGTTCTCCGCACGCTCGGTCGCTGACCGGTCACGCTCCCCCGGTGCTTTTCCGTCCCGTTCAGTTCCCCGTCCCGTTCCCCGGAATCAGCCATGGCCGATGCCCCCGTTCTCGCCGATGCCGATGCTCCCGTCACCCGTCCCCCCCTCGCGCTCGACGTCGCCATCGACAAGAAGTCGACCTGCGAGCGTCGCGTCCGGGTGACGATCCCGCGAGAGGACATCCGCCGCTACTTCGACGAGGCGATCGGCGAGCTGATGCCCTCGGCCCTGTTGCCTGGATTCCGCCCCGGGCGTGCCCCGCGCACCCTCGTCCAGAGCCGCTTCCGCACGGAGCTCACCGACCAGATCCGCTCCAAACTGCTCACCGATGCCATGACGCAGGTGTCGGAACAGCAGAAGCTCTCCCCGATCAGCGAGCCCGACCTCGACCTGGCGGCGGTCGTCCTCCCCGAGGACGGCCCGATGACCTTCGAGTTCTCCATCGAGGTCCGGCCCGAGTTCGACATGCCGCAGTGGAAGGGCCTGTCGATCAAGCGCCCCTCGCGGGACATTTCCACCGCCGACGTGGACGAAGCCCTTGGCAACCTGCTCCGGGAGCGGAGCCGTCTGGTTCCCTCCGCGGACCGCGCGACCGAGGGTGACCTCGTGGTGGTCGACCTGCGCTGCCTCGACGGCGACACACTCCTGTCCGAGTCCCACGAACTGGAGATCGTGGTTCGCCCGAAGCTCTCCTTCGCCGACGCCGAGCTCGACGGCTTCGCGGGCCTGATCGCCGATGCCAAGCCCGGCGACACCATCGCCGCCGAGGTGACGATCTCCCCCGAGGCGGCCGTCGAGGCGCTGCGGGGGCGCACGGTGCGGATCGAGCTCAAGCTCCTCGAGGTGAAGAAGCTCGAGCTGCCGCAGCTCACCCCGGAACTGCTGGCGGAACTGGGCGCCTTCGACTCCCCCGATGCGCTGCGTGACGCCGTGCGGGCGCAGCTCGAGAACCAGCTCGCCTGGCACCGGCGGCGGCAGGTGCGCCAGCAGGTCGCCAGTGCCCTGACCGCCTCCGCCGACTGGGACCTGCCCCCCGACCTCCTCCGGCGGCAAAGCCAGCGGGAACTCGAGCGTTCGATCCTCGAACTGCGGCGCAGCGGCTTCGACGACGACGCCATCCGCCGGCATGTCAACGAGCTGCGACAGACCGCCCTCGCGAGCACCGCCCGGGCCCTCAAGGAACACTTCATCCTCGAGCGGATTGCCGAGGAGCACTCGATCGAGGACTCCGCCGCCGACTACGACGAGGAGATCCGCGCCATCGCCGCCCAGTCGGGAGAGTCGCCCCGACGCGTGCGGGCCAGCCTGGAGAAGCGCGGGCTGATGGACGTCCTCCGCAACCAGATCATCGAACGCAAGACGCTCGACCTGATCACCGCTGCCGCCAACTTCACCGACGTGCCCTTCGAGTTCCGCAAGCCCGATGCCGACGCCGTCGACCATGCGGTGTGCGGCGCGGTCGTGGGTGAGGAGGAGATCCCCACCGCCACCCACGCCGAGCCGGCGCCGGCCCGCGGCCCCGCCCGGAGGTGATCCGGTTCGCCGTGTCCGTTCCCGTGTTTCCCCGGAGGTGTGCCGTGTTTCCCTCGAGGTGTCCCGTGTTTACCCGGGCTTTCCCGGGGGCGACACCGGCCCGCCGACCGGGGGAATGCCTCCCGTCCCGTCCCGTTGATTGACCCGGTAGCGACAATCTCCCGACGCCACCCCACCGCGCGACCCCAGAGCGACCATGCACGACCATCGGCCCCGCACCATCGGGAACCAGTTCCCCGAGAATCGGTTCAGCGACGCCGCGGCCTCGTCGGCCTACCGCGACTACCAGCGGCAGCGGCAGATGACGCTCGGCGACCTGCTGCTCGAGAACCGGATCATCCTCCTCCAGGGCGAGATCTACGACGGCAACGCGAATGAACTGGTGATGAAGTTGCTCTACCTGCAGAGTGACAATCGGCGCAAGGACATCCACTTCTACATCAACTCTCCCGGCGGCAGCGTCACGGCGACGATGGCCATCTACGACACGATGCAGATCCTCTCCTGCCCGGTGGCCACCTACTGCGTGGGCCTGGCGGCCAGCGGCGGCGCGGTGCTCCTCGCCGGCGGGGCGAAAGGCAAGCGTTTCGCGCTGCCGCACGCCAAGGTGATGATCCACCAGCCCTACGGTCAGGTCGGCGGCCAGGTGAGCGACATCGAGATCCAGGCCGAGGAGATCCTCAAGACGCGCTCCATCCTCAACGAGATCCTCGCCCACCACACCGGCCAGCCCCTCGAGCGGATCGCCCGCGACACCGACCGCGACCGCTACCTCACCGCCACAGAGGCCAAGGACTACGGCCTGGTGGACGACGTGCTCACCAAGTCGCTCGCGACCGCCGGTGACGACAAGGAGAAGGACTGACCGATGCCACTGATCCCCTACGTCATCGAAAAGAGCGGCCGCGAAGAGCGGGCGATGGACATCTACAGTCGCCTGCTCAAGGACCGCATCATCTTCCTCGGCAGCCAAGTCAACGACGAAGTGGCCAACGCCATCGTCGCGCAGATGCTGTTTCTCCAGTCGGACGACCCCAAGGCCGACATCCACCTGTACATCAATTCTCCCGGTGGCAGCGTCACGGCGGGGCTGGCGATCTACGACACGATGCAGTTCGTGACCTGCGACGTGGCCACGTATTGCATCGGGCAGTGCGCCTCGATGGGAGCGGTGCTCCTCACGGCGGGAGCCCGTGGCAAGCGGCGCGCCCTGCCCAATGCCCGGATCATGATCCACCAGCCGCTGGCCGGCATGGAGGGGACGGCGGAGGAGATCATGATCCACGCCAAGGAATTCCGGAACATCAAGCACAAGCTCAATGCCATCCTGCTCAAGCACACCGGCCATCCGCTGGAGAAGATCGAGCAGGACACCGACCGGGACCGGTTCATGTCGGCGCAGGAGGCGCTCGACTACCGGCTGATCGACGAGGTGATCGAGCGGATGCCCGACGGGAAGCCGGCGGGCTGAGGCCCGGGACGGATTCCCGGAACCGGCATCCTTGTCGGCCGGCTCCCTGAGCGGTGACTGGTTCCTGATCGGTCCATGGCCCCAGATGGTCACGAGGCGCAGGAGGCGCATCATGAACCCTCGCGTGGCGACGGCTGGCGGCTGCATCGCGGCCGTCTTGGCTCTTTCCGGCTGCAAGAGCAACATCGACCAGCAACTGCTGGAGCGGGAGTTGCGCCTGCAGGAGGACCAGATCTACCAACTCCAAGACGAGTTGGTGTCGCGGCAGGCGCAGCTCCAACGCACCGAGGGGGAAAACGCCAGCCTCAAGAAGCAACTGGGCTTCGTCGATGCTGATGCCTCGTTGCCCAAGCGGTTCGAACTGCCGCCGGGAGTGGCGGCCCCGGCCCGCCCGCTCGCCGACGGTGCCCCCTTCACCCTCCCGGCACCGGCGGTGACCATCCCCGATCGCCCCATGCTCGTGCCCCCGCCGGTGGTGGTGCCACCAGCCGGCCCGTCGACGTCACCCGGCACCGGTGGCCTGCGCTTCGGACCCCCCTCGTCGCCGCCTGGGGCCGTGCCGCCCTCGGCCATCCCGGGCCGCATGGCACCTCCGGCCCTCGATGGCGTGCCGCCCCTGCCCGGGAGTCCGGCCGCCGGCAGCGGCACCGGGATCCCGGGGAGCAGCGGTGGCGACCGGGCTTCGTTGCCGCCGATCCGCCGGCTGTCGCACGAGGAGACGATCGCCGCACAGGGTTCGATCGCCGGCCTGGTGATCAACCCCGCCCACACCGTCTGCATCGACCGCGACGGTGACGGCGCCAGCGAAGGCGTGAACCTCGTCATCGAGCCCCGGGACGTCGCCGGCCGCCTCGTCGCCGCCGGCGGCGAGGTGACGATCGCCGTGTACGACGAATCGGCGGCGCCGCCGGTGGTACCGGCCGGGGGCGACGCCGCAACCACGGCCGAGGCCACCGCCACGCTCCCGCCACCCGAAGCCTGCTTGGCCCGCTTCTCGGTCACGGAAGCGGAGGCCAACGGCCATTTCCGCGGCACCTCGCGGGCGCGCGGCCTCCACTTCTCGTTCCCCTGGCCCGGGCGCGTGCCGCAGGCGGATCACGTCCGCGTGCTCGTCACCCTCCGGACCGCCGACGGACGCAGCTTCACTGCCGACGCCCTCGTGGCGACCCGGTAACCGTGGTGCTCGGTCGCCGGGGCCCACCTCGACGACTGCAGCCCGGAACGGCGGGCCGTGACCACCGGCCAGCCGACGACTACAACCCGCGATCCTCGAGGAAATTGAGCAGGTCGGCGACACGATTGGAGTAGCCCCATTCGTTGTCGTACCAACTCACCACCTTGACGAAGTTGCCCAGGCCGATCGTGTCGACGGCCGAGAAGATCGAGCTGTGCGGATCCCCCTTGAGATCGGTCGACACCAGCTCCTTTTCGGTGTAGCGGAGGATCCCTTCGAGGGGGCCCTCGGCGGCCTTCTTCATCGCGGCGTTGATCTCCGCCGGGGTCGCCTCCTTGCCGAGGAGAGCCGTGAAGTCGACGACGCTCACCGTCGGCGTCGGCACGCGGAAGGCCATGCCGGTGAACTTCCCCTGCAGTGCCGGGATCACCAGCCCCACCGCCTTCGCCGCCCCGGTGCTGCTGGGCACGATGTTGAGGGCGGCGGCCCGGGCGTCGCGGAGGTCCTTGGCGGCCGTGTCGACCGTCTTCTGCGAGTTGGTGTAGGCGTGCACGGTGGTGAGCAGGCCGCGGTCGATACCGAACGTTTCGTGCATCACTTTGGCGACGGGCGCCAGACCGTTGGTCGTGCAGGAGGCGTTGGAGATGACGTGGTGCTTTTTCGGGTCGTACATCTCGTTGTTGACGCCGAGCACGATCGTCAGGTCTTCGTTCTTGGCCGGCGCCGAGATGACGACCTTCTTGACGCTGTCGCGCTTGTGGGCGACCGCCTTGGTGGCATCGGTGAAGAAGCCGGTGCTCTCCACCACGATCTGCACGTCCTGGCTCCCCCAGGGGATCGCCCCCGGGTCCTTCTCGGCGAACACGTGGATCGTGTGGCCGTCGACCACCAGATTGTTGCCGTCGTGGCCGACCCGGCCCTTGAACGGCCCGTAGTTGGAGTCGAACTCCAGCAGGTGGGCGTTGGTCTTGGCATCGGTGAGGTCGTTGAGGGCCACCACCTGCACGTCCCCACCCAGCCCGTACTTCTCGTAGATGGCCCGGTAGGTGAGGCGGCCGATGCGACCAAAACCGTTGATGCCGACGCGGATGGGCACGAGAGGGCTCTCCTGGGACTGGTGAACGGGCGGGAACGGCGCAACCGGAGGCAGGGTGGCACGGAACCCGCGCCCCCGCTCCAGGCACGGCCGCGGCGACACCCTCGGGGTGGCCGGCCGTGCGAGGCGGAAATATACACCCCCCGCCGCCGCCCACTCAAATCGTCCGCCCCCCCGGCGACCGTCACCTTTGACAGCGGCGGCCGTCCACCGCGTAGATTCTCCACATGGCGAACCCCGTCATCGAACTCTCCGGCGTCCGCAAGTCGTTCCCGCAACCCGAGGGGGGCCGCGTCGCGATCCTCGACATCGACGCGCTCTCGATCCCGGCCGGGGAGCAGCTCGCCCTCGAGGGCTCGAGCGGTTCCGGCAAGTCGACCCTCCTCAACGTCATCGCCGGCATCCTCCGGCCCGACTCCGGCTCCGTGCGCATCGACGGCATCGACATCACGCGCCTGGCGGAACCGCAGCGCGACCGGCTGCGGGCCGACAAACTCGGCCTGGTCTTCCAGTCGTTCAACCTCCTCCCCGGTTTCACGGCGCTGGAAAACGTGCTCGTGGCGATGTCGTTCGGCTCCGACCGCCCCGACCGCCAGCGCGCAAGCGCGCTTTTGGCGGCGGTCGGGCTGTCACACCGGCTCCACCACCGCCCCGCCCAGCTCTCCACGGGACAGCAGCAACGGGTGGCCGTGGCACGGGCGCTGGCCAACCGTCCGCGGGTGGTGCTGGCCGACGAGCCGACGGCCAGCGTCGATGCCGCCCACCAGGCCCAAGTCATCGATCTGCTGCGCGGCACGTGCACCGACCAGGGGGTGGCGCTGGTGGTGGTGACCCATGCCGCAGAGGTGGCGGCCGCCTTTCCCCGGAGGCTGCGGCTGGAACAGTTCAACCGGGCCGCCACCGCGGCCCCGGCGGCCGGAGGGGAGTGACGCGCGATGGGGATCCTCGGCATCGCCTGGCGGAGCATCCGGCAACGGCCGCTGACCAGCCTCCTCACGAGCCTCTCGCTGGCCCTCGGCGTGGCCCTGGTGGTAGCCACGCTGGTGATGGCTGGTCTCGTGCAGAAGGCCTTCGAAAGCGGGGCCGGGCTGGGCTACAACATGATCATCGGCGCCAAGGGGAGCCCGCTGCAGCTGGTCCTCAACAGCGTCTATTTCATCAGCAAGCCGATCGAGAACCTCCCCTGGACCGTGTACCAGGATTTCCTTCCCGCGGCGCGGCGCGGCGACGCCACCGACGGCCGCTTCGCGGCGAGCACGAAGACCGCGGTGCCGATCTGCATGGGGGACTACTTCCGGTCGTTCCGCGTGGTCGGCACCTCCGCAGGTTTCTTCGCCGACCTGCGGCGCGGTGACGGCAGCCCCTTCGCCTTCGCCGCCGGGGAGAACTTCCGCGACGACGACTCCTTCGCCGGCGTGCTCGGCGCCGCGGTGGCGGCGAAACTCGACCTCCGGGTCGGTGACGCGTTTTCCCCGACGCACGGGGCCGACGACGGCGCCGTCCACGATCCCTTCCGGGTCGTCGGCATCCTCGCGCGCACCGACACCCCCATCGACCGCGGCGTGTTCGTCAACATGGAGGGCTTCTATCTCCAGGACGGGCACGCCAAACCACTGCCCGACGGGGTCGAGCCCCCACCCGCGCCGCCCCCCGGCGTTGATGGCCGGCCGGCGCCGCTCCCCGAGGCGCAGCGCGAAGTGACCGCGATCCTCCTCGAGACCGCGTCGCAGCCCGGCCTGCCGGGCATGCCAGGGCTGCCAGCCGAGCTCACGGCGATGGGCCTGCGGACGGTGATCAACGAAGGACGCGACGCCCAGGCGGTGCTGCCGATCGGCGAGATCCGCCAATTGCTCGACCTGTTCGTGCGCCCTCTCGAACTGCTCCTCCTGGTGGTGACGGCGCTGGTGGTGCTGGTATCGGCGATCGGGATCCTCGTGAGCATGATCGGCTCGTCGCTGGAACGGACGCGGGACGTGGCGATCATGCGCGCCCTGGGGGCGCGGCGCAGCCACGTCCTTGCGGCCGTGCTCGCCGAGGCGATCCTGCTGGCCGTCGGGGGCGGGCTGGTGGGCTGGATCTTGGGCCACCTGCTGGTCGGCGCCCTGGGCCCCTGGATCTCGACCAACGCCGGCGTCACCGCCAGCGTGCTCTCGGGGGCACCCGGCGCGGAATTGCTCCTGGTGCCATCGCTGATCCTGCTGGGGATCGCCGCGGCGCTGATCCCGGCGATCGCGGCCTACCGCACCGACGTGGCCCGCTGGCTCCAGGGTCCAGGTTGACCGGTTCCGGCACCCTGGCAGAGAGTCCGGGGAAGCGCCACCCCCGGGACGGTGGCCCGGAAAGCGGCCGGGAAATCATGCGGTTTTCCCCGGCGTTGCATGCGTTGGCTCGTCGGTGCGCCGCGCGGAGGGCCGAACGGGACTCCCCTGGTAGAATCCTGGCATGAGCCCCACACATCGCTTCCCGCTGCGCGCGCTGGTTCTTGCCCTGGTCCTCGTGGCGGCCGTGGCCGGCCGGGCGACTGCCTGCCCGTTTTGCGGCGCCGTTTCGCTGACCTTCGCCCAGGAGATCGCCCAGAGCCAGGCGGCGGTCATCGCCCGGCTCGTCGAGCCACCCACGGAGGGGTCGCTCGCCCCCCGCGCCGATGGCCCCCTTCCCAAGGCCCGGTTCGCGGTGGTGGAGGTCCTCAAGGGTGCCGATCTAGTGGCCGAGGCGGGGCATGAAGGCCCCGACGGCACCCTCATCGAGACGATCATGCTCGAGCGCAAGCCGGTGGGGGGCCTGCACCTCCTCATGGCAGTCGAGCCACCGAAGCTCGTGTGGTCCACCCCGATCGCCGTCAGTGACCGGGCCGTGGCCTACATCAAGCGGCTCGGCACGCTGCCGGAGAAGGGTCCGGACCGTCTCGCCTTCTTCCAGCAGCATCTCGAAGACGAGGACGAGGTCCTGGCCCGCGACGCCTACGACGAATTCGCGGTGGCTCCCTACGAGGACGTCCGCGGACTGGAAAGCCGCATGGACCCCACGCAGCTCCTCGCCTGGATCGAGAACCCGCGTGTGGCTGCCAACCGCCGCCGGCTCTACGCCACCATGCTCGGCGTATGCGGCACCAAGGCCGATGCCGCGCGGATCGGGAAGATCCTCGCCGGGGAAGGCTTCACCGGCGACACGGCCGAGGTCCGCTCGGGGCTCGACGCCCTCATCGCCTGCTACGTCACGCTCCAGGGGCCGGAAGGCCTCGATCTCGTCGATCGCCTGTTCCTCAGCCGGGGCGAGCGCGAGGTGCCCTTCACCGAAACCTACGCGGCGGTCATGGCCCTGCGGTTCCTCGGCGAGGAGTCGCGCGAGGTGCCCCGGGAGCGCGTCCTGGCGTCGCTGCGCCGGCTCCTTGAAGAACCCAAACTGGCCGACCTCGTCATCGCCGACCTGGCCCGCTGGCAGGACTGGTCGGTCGTCGGCCGGCTCGAAGAATTGTTCACGAAGGCGAACGCCGACAACATCTTCGTCCGCGAACCGGTCATCAACTACCTCAAGGCCTGCCCGCTCCCCGAGGCCGCCGCCGCCGTCGAACGGCTCACGGCGATCGACCCGGAGGCGGTGCGCCGGGCAGCCACACTCGCCGGTTTCGCCGGGGCGTTGGCCGCCAAACCGGCCCCGGCCGCGGCGGCAGCCCCGGGTGCCGACGGTGACCCCGGAGATCCCTCCGGTGCGACACCGACGCCGCCCCCGGCTGCGGCCGCCGGTCCAGCCACCAGCGACGACCAGGCCCTCGCCTCCCGGGTGGCCCCGGTCTTGGCCGATGATGACGCCACCGATGCCCGAGCCTCCATCGATCCGGCCGCGCCCGGGTCCGCCCCGCTGTCGGCGGCGGCTGTTGCTCCGGGCCCCGCCTCTTGGCTGTCCTGGGCGCTGCTGCTCGGGGGGTTAGGCATCCTCGTGGCAATGATCATCCGCTCGGCGATGCACGCCGGCGGCGGCCCGACCTGAGCGTTCCTCACGTGTCCCCGTCCGGCACGTCTCCCAGCCCAGCACGAAACGCCCATGGCCAGCGGTCTCTTCGACACCCCGTCCCCTACCGACAGCGGCCGGCGGTCCGACGCCACCGATGCCGATCGCTACCGGGCCCTGCCGGGCACGGTGATTCCGGCGCTGGTGCTGGCGCTGGTGTCGCCGTTGGCGCTGCTCCATCCCTGGCTGGCCCTCGTGCCGCTGGTGGGCCTCATCGCCGGCGGGATCGGCTGGCGGACGATCGTGTCCCGCCCGGAGGAATACACCGGCCGGCCGCTGGCCATCGTCGCCACGGTGGTGTCGGGATTGCTGCTCGTGGGTGGCGTGGCGTGGCAGGCACGGGTCTACGCGGCGGAATTGCCCGAGGGCTTCGAGCGCATCGATTACGGCATGCTCCAACCGTTGCCGGGGGATCCGCCCCACGCGATCCCCGATTCCGCCCGCGCCGTCGACGGGCACGACGTGCTCCTCAAGGGCTACATGTATCCCGGCAAGCAGCAGCGCGGGATCGTCCAGTTCGTCCTCGTCCGCGACCAGGGCGACTGCTGCTTCGGTGGCAACCCCAAGATCACCGACCGGGTGCTCGTGCAACTGGCCGATCCCCGCGGCACGACGTTCTCCCCGCGGCTGTGCAAGGTGGCGGGGCGGTTTTCCATCCGCCCCACCGGCACGTCGGCCCTCGAGGGGGGCGTGTTCTACCACCTCGAAAACGCCATGCTGCGGTGACCACCGCCGGTGGTGCCAGGGGCGTGGGTGGCCATGATTGCCCTGCCCGTCCTTCCCGGGAACGACACGGATGAACCGTCCCCGCCCCGCCCGCGCCCTGTTCAGCGCCGCCGCGTGCTTTCTGCTGGCACCACTGGCTGGATGCGGTGCCGCCGGGCCCCCGTCCGGGACCCCGCCAACTCGAACAGCGTCCCCTCCGCGCCCCGACGCGCCTGCGGCAGCGCCGGCCGTGACGGGCGTGCCGGCCCCCGCTCCACAACCAACGCCCTCCGACACCGCCGTCAGCGACATCTCCTTCGACGACGTCAAACTCGACCTCG
>RFRL01000103.1 GCA_009924545.1 Planctomycetia bacterium
CCGCCGCGGCCGCGGCGGCGGCCGCGCGGGGCAAGCCGGGGCAGTGGGCGATCCCCAACACGCGTTCGAGCGTCGAGCCGTTCCTCGCCTCCGCGTCGCGCCGCGCCGCGCGCCAGCGCGTGTGGCGGATGTTCGTCGATCGCGGCGACGGCGGCGGTGCCACCGACAACAACGCGATCATCGCCGAGATCCTCGCCCTCCGCGCCCGCCGCGCGAAGCTCCTCGGCTATCCCACCCACGCCCACTGGCGGGTCGAGCACGCCATGGCGAAGACCCCCGAGCGCGCCTTGGCCCTCATGGAGGCGGTGTGGAAGCCGGCGGTGGCCCGGGCCCGGGAGGAGGTGGCCGACATGCAGGCGGTGGCCGACCGGGAGGGGGCCGGGATCACCATCGAGCCGTGGGATTACCGCTACTACGCCGAGAAGGTGCGTGCCGCGAAGTACGACCTCGACGAGAGCGAGATCGTGCCCTACCTGCAGCTCGAGAAGCTGCGCGAGGGGATGTTCCACATGGCCCGCGAGCTGTTCGGCTTCACGTTCAAGCCGCTCGAGCCGGGCGCCGTGCCGGTCTACCACCCCGACGTGCGCGTGTGGGAGGTGGTCGATCCGGCCGGAGCCCACGTCGGCCTGTGGTACTTCGATCCCTACGCCCGCGTCGGCAAGCGCTCCGGGGCGTGGATGAGCGCCTACCGGGCCCAGGAAGCGTTCGACGGGCCGGTGACGACGATCGTTTCCAACAACTGCAACTTCGTGAAGGGGCGGCCGGGGGAGCCGGTGCTCATCAGTTGGGACGACGCCACGACGCTGTTCCACGAGTTCGGCCACGCCCTCCACGGCCTCTGCTCGGCGGTCCGTTATCCGTCGCTGGCGGGCACGGCGGTGGCGCGCGACTACGTCGAGTTCCCCTCGCAGGTCCTCGAGCACTGGCTCGCCACCCCCGAGATCCTCGACCGCTACGCCCTCCACCACGAGACCGGGGCACCGATCCCGCGCGCCCTGGTCGCCCGGATCGAGCGGGCCAAGACGTTCAACGAAGGCTTCCGCACCGTCGAGTTCCTCGCCAGCGCCCTGGTCGACATGCAGCTCCACCTCGCCGGCGACACCCCGGTCGACCCCGACCGTTTCGAGCGCGAGACCCTCGCCGCCCTGGGGATGCCGCGCGAGATCGTGATGCGCCACCGGACGCCGCAGTTCGCCCATGTGTTCGGCGGCGACGGCTATTCCGCCGCCTACTACAGCTACCTGTGGGCCGACACCCTCACCGCCGACGCCTGGGAGGCGTTCACCGAGGCGGGGGGGGCGTGGGACAAGGCGGTCGCCAAGAGGCTCCGCGACCACGTCTTTTCCATCGGCAACACGATCGACCCGGCCGACGGCTACCGCGCATTCCGCGGCCGCGATGCCGGGATCGAGGCGCTGATGCGGAAGCGCGGCTTCGCCAAGCCCTGAGCGTCAGGCGTCGCCGAGCCATGCCCCCGCATCGGCATCCGACGGCATCCGCCAGTCGCCCCGCGGTGACAGGCTCACCGATCCCACCTTCGGGCCGTCGGGCATGGCGGAGCGTTTGAACTGCTGGGCGAAGAAGCGGCGGAGGAAGGTCCGCAGCGTGCGCTCGCGGAGGTCGCGGGGATAGGCCCGCGAGAACTCGGCGTGGTCGGAGAGGAAGAGGAGCTTCTCCGGGCCGAAGCCGCAGCGGACGAAGCCCCACAGGAAAAAGTCGTGCAGTTCGTAGGGGCCGAGCGTCTCCTCGGTCGCCTGGGCGATGCCGCCGTCGGCGGCGGGGGGGAGCAGTTCCGGGGAGATCGTCGTGGCGGCGATGTCGCGGAGGACTCCTTCCAGGGGCGTGCCGGCGTGCTCCGTGCCCGCCACGTATTCCACGAGGAAACGTACCAGCGACTTGGGCACCGAGGCGTTGACGCCGTACATGCTCATCTGGTCGCCGTTGTAGGTGCACCAGCCGAGGGCCAGTTCGGAGAGGTCGCCGGTGCCGACGACGAAGCCGCGGCTCATGAGAAGGAGCGTCCGCTCCCGGGCCTGCACGTTCTCGAACACCAGGTCGTGGCGCTGCCCGGCCGGCAGGCGGCGGAGACGGGCCTCCAGCTCCGGCACGTCGAGCCCGGTGGGATCGATGCCGAACGGATGGTGGCCGAGGGCCCGGAACGTCTCCAGGCAGACCGGGCGGATGTCGATCTCCGTGGCGGTCACCCCGAGCCCGGCCATCAGCTTCCGGGCGTTGGTGCTGGTGCGCTCGGTGGTGCCGAACCCGGGGAGTGCGAGCCCGTGGATCCGGCTGGGGGGCCGCCCCGCGCGGGCCAGCGTCTTCGCGGCCACGAGGAGGGCGAGCGTCGAGTCGAGGCCCCCCGACACCCCCACGAACAGCTCGGGCCAGCCGGCGTGGGCGAGGCGCCGTCCCAACCCTGCACACTGGATGCCGAACACCTCCGCGCAGCGTGCGGCGAGCGTGGCCGGGTCGCGGGGCACGAAGGGGCGGCCGTCGATCCGGCGCTGCAGTCCGGGGAGCGCCTCGGGCAGCGGCGCCAGCGGCACGCCGCGGAACCGCCGCCGCGCCGCGCGGGCCGCCTCGCCGAAGCTCGCCATGCCGCGGCGCTCGGTGCCGAGTCGTTCGATGTCCACGTCGGTGCGCACCGACCACCCCGCCTCCGGTGACACGTCGCCCGTGGCGCCGACGCGCGGGCTCTCGACGAGGATCTGCCCGTTCTCGGCCACGAGGCAGTGCCCGCCGAAAACCAGGTCGGTCGTCGATTCGTCCGGACCCGCCGACGCGTAGGCGTACGCGGCGATGCACCGTGCTGACTGGCTGCGGACCAGGTCGCGGCGGTACTCGTGCTTGGCGACGGTCTCGTTCGACGCGGAGAGATTCACGAGCACGTTCGCCCCCGCCAGCGCCGCATGGCTGCTCGGTGGGATCGGCAGCCAGAGGTCTTCGCAGATCTCCGCGAAGACCACCATCTCGCCGTGGCTGAACAGCAGGTCGGCGCCGAAGGGCACGCGTGCTCCGGCCCAGTCGATCTCCTCCGGCAGCCCCTCCCCTGCACCCCGGAACCAGCGTGCTTCGTAGAACTCGCCGGAGGTGGGGATCGCGGTCTTGGGCACGATCCCCCGGATCACCCCTCCCTGCACGGCCACGGCGCAGTTGAACAGCGCCGCCCCCACGGGCACCGGCGCGCCGACGAACACGAGCTGGTGCGTTGCGCGGGTGGCCGCCTGCAGCGTGGCGAGCGCGTCGGCGGCGGCGTCGAGGAGCCGGCGCTGCCGGAACAGATCGGCGCAGGTGTAGCCCGTCAGGCACAGCTCCGGGAACACCACCACATCGGCGTCGGTGACCGCGGCGAGTTGGGCGGCGATGGCCGCGGCGTTGCGCGCGGGATGGGCCACCGCCACCGGCGGGGAGCAGACGGCAACGCGGAGGAATCCGTGACGGGGCATCGGGCGGTCCGGGGCGGCCACGGGAATTGACGGCTCGACGCGGAAGTATGGCATGCACCGCGTCCCCGCACGGGGGGGCGTTCATGCGGCAAAGGTCCGGGGACTACGTGCCGTCGTTCTGCGACGCGCGCGTCTTTCCGCGCCCAGGAGGCCGTGGAAAGGTAGCCTGCGGCACCTCGAGGGTGCGGTGCCACGAGCAGCTCCGCGGAAAACCGCGGGTTTTCCCGTGGACAAAGGCCACGGAGGGGCTGTGTCCACGGGCTGCTCGGCGGCGAGAAGAAGAGGCTCCGGTCGGAGTCGAACCGACGATGGCGGATTTGCAATCCGCTGCCTTAGCCACTTGGCTACGGAGCCGTACGAGGGGGCATCCCTTGGCACCCCCGACGAGCCGTCAACACGCTACGGCAAGTCGGGAGGATTGGTCAAGCAAGGAGGACGGTCACGATCGGCCGGATCGGGTCGACGCGAACGAATTCACCGATCCCCCGGGAGAATCGGCAGGGGCAGGTCCGTTTCTTCAGCCGGCCTGCCGGGCGGGAAACCAGCCGAGCACATGCCCCGCCCGGGCCTGCGTCGCCACGTCGCGCACCCGGACCGCCGGACGCACGCCTGTGGCGGTTTGGCAGGCCCCCCGGCCCACCGATATAGTCGCCGCCAACGTGCACCATCCGTCCGTGTGACATCCGCTTTCCGGAGACCAACCCCGATGGCCCCTCAGGCAAACTGCGATTTCGGCCTCATCGGCCTGGCGGTGATGGGGGAGAACCTGGCGCTCAACGTCGCCAGCCGCGGTGTTTCCATCGCCGTCTACAACCGCACCCCGAGCGTCACCGATGCCTTCACGGCCGGCCGCGGCAAGCAGCCGCACGTGGTCGGCTGCCACACCCTCGAGGACCTCGTCGCCGCCCTCGAGCCACCGCGGAAGGTGATGATGATGGTCAAGGCGGGGCCGGCGGTCGACGACCTGATCCGCACCCTCACCCCCCTGCTCTCCAAGGGCGACATCCTCATCGACGGCGGCAACACCTACCCGGCCGACACCGAACGGCGCACGCGGGAGGTGGAGGCCGCCGGGCTGCTCTACGTGGGGATGGGGGTGTCGGGAGGCGAGGAAGGTGCGCTCAAGGGACCGAGCCTCATGCCCTCGGGATCGCCGGCCGCGTGGCCCGTGCTCAAGCCGATCCTCCAGGCGATCGCCGCGAAGGTCGGGCCCGCGGCCGACATCCCGTGCTGCGATTGGGTCGGTCCCCGGGGGGCGGGGCACTACGTGAAAATGGTCCACAACGGCATCGAATACGGCGACATGCAGTTGATCTGCGAGGCCTACTGGCTGCTCAAGCACGTTGGAGGCCTTGGCAACGACGAACTGGCCGACGCCTTCGCCGAGTGGAACACCGGCGAGCTCGACAGCTACCTGATCGAGATCACCCGCGACATCCTCACCGTCAAGGATCCCGACACCGGCCCGGATCCTCGACGCGGCCGGTGCCAAGGGGACCGGCAAGTGGATGAGCCAGTTGGCCCTCGACCTGGGCGTGCCCAGCACGCTGGTGACCGAGGCGGTCTATGCCCGGAGCCTGTCGGCGATGAAGGAGGCGCGCGGCCGGGCCGCCGCCGTGCTCGCCGGGCCGTCGGCGACCCCGATCGGTGACCGGACGGCGTTCGTCGAGAACGTCCGGCAGGCCCTGTACGCGTCGAAGATCGCCAGCTATGCCCAGGGCTTCGTCCAGTTGGCCGCGGCGGCCAAGGAGCATGACTGGCCGCTCGACTACCGCTCGATCGCCATGCTGTGGCGCGGCGGGTGCATCATCCGGGCGCGGTTCCTGGAGCGCATCGCCGAGGCCTTCACGGCCGACCCGCACCTGGAAAACCTCATGCTCGCCCCCTACTTCCAGCAGGCCCTCGCCCGGGCCCAGCCAGGCTGGCGGCAGGTGGTTGCCACGGCCGCCACCGCGGGGGTCCCCGCCCCGGCCTTCATGGCGGCCCTCGCCTATTACGACGGCTATCGCAGCGAGCGGCTGCCGGCCAACCTGCTCCAGGCCCAGCGCGACTACTTCGGCGCCCATACCTACCAGCGCACCGACAAGCCGGGCACGTTCCACACCGAGTGGCTGGAACTGCGGCGGCCGGTCCAGCCGGGCGGTCGGGCGTGAAGGGGGAGGCACGGATGACGGCGTTTCTCCACAAGTTGTTCGGGCTCGATGGGCGCACGGCGGTAGTGGTGGGGGGCACGGGCGTGCTCGGCGGCGCCCTCGCCGATGGGCTGGCCGCCGCCGGGGCGTTCGTCGTCGTCGCCGGTCGCGGTGCCGACCGCGGTGCGGCCCGGGTCGACGCCATCCGCGCCGCCGGTGGCGCGGCCACGTTCGTTTCGGTGGAGGCCACCGACCGGGCGAGCGTACAGGCCCTGCTGGCCGCCACCCTCGAAGCCACCGGGCGGGCCGACATCCTCGTCAATTGCGCGGGAGTCAATTCCGCGGTGCCGTACTTCGAGATTCCCGATGACGACTACGACCGCGTCCTCGACACCAACCTCAAGAGCACGCATCTGGGCTGCCAGGTGTTCGGGGCCCACATGGCCGCTGCCGGTGGGGGGGCGATCGTGAACCTGGGGAGCGTCTCTGCCGACAAGCCACTGTCGAAGGTGTTCATCTACTCCGCATCGAAGGCGGCGGTGGTCAACTACACGCAGAACGTCGCCCGGGAGTTGGCCCCGCGCGGGGTGCGGGTCAACGTGCTCTGCCCCGGCTTCTTTCCCGCCGAGCAGAACCGGAAGATCCTCTCCGCGGAGCGGACGGCGGCCATCATGGGGCAGACCCCGATGAACCGCTTCGGGAACCCCGACGAGTTGGTGGGGGCGGTGATCCTCCTGTGCGCACCTGTGGCGGGGAGTTTCATCACCGGCACCGCGGTGTATGTCGATGGCGGGTTCACCGGGATGCGCTTCTGACCGGCCGGACCACGAGGACCGGCCCCCGGGTCCGGCACGCGATGTCGCACACGATCGTCATTTTCGGCGCCTCCGGCGACCTCACCAGCCGCAAACTCGTGCCGGCGCTCTCCAGCCTCTCGCGATCGGGCGACCTGCCCGAGGGCACGCGGATCGTGGGCTTCTCGCGCACGGTCCTCTCCGACGACGCCTGGCGCGAGGCCCTGCTGGAATCGACACGGCGCCACGCCGAGGGCTTCGACGCCGCCGCCTGGCACGCGTTTGCCACGAGCATCCATTACCAGCCGGGCGACATCGCCAACCGTGATGATCTGGTGCGGCTCAAGCAGCGCCTCGAGGAACTGGAACTGGGGGGGGACGCCACCCGGGTCTATTACCTGGCCACGGCGCCACAGTTCTACGAGCCGGTGGTGGCGGCCCTCGGGGCCCTGGGCATGGCGGCCGAGACGCGCGGGCCGCGGCGGATCGTCGTGGAGAAACCCTTCGGCATCGACCTGGCCACGGCTCGCCAACTCAACGCGCGGCTCCATGCCGCCTTCGACGAGAGCCAGGTCTACCGCATCGACCATTACCTGGGGAAGGAATCGGTCCAAAACATCCTCGCCCTGCGCTTCGCCAACACGATCTTCGAGCCTGTGTGGAACCGGCGGTACGTCGACCACGTGCAGATCACGGTGGCGGAGGAGGTGCCGGTCGGCCGCCGCGGGGCCTACTACGACTCGGCCGGCGTGCTCCGCGACATGTTCCAGAACCACCTCCTGCAGCTGCTCATGGTGACCGCCATGGAGGCGCCGGTGAGGTTCCAGGCCAATGCGGTCCGCAACGAAAAGGTGAAGGTCCTCGAGGCCATCCGGCCGCTCGACCTGGCGGAGGTGGCGGCGGCCGGGGTGCGCGGCCAGTATGAGGGCTACCTGGGCGAGCCCGGCGTCGATCCCCACAGCCGGACCGCCACCTTCGGGGCCCTGCGGCTGGAAGTCGACAACTGGCGCTGGCAGGGGGTGCCGTTTTATCTCCGCAGCGGCAAATCGATGTCGTGCCGCACCACGCAGATCGTGATCGGCTTCCGGCAGCCGCCGCTGGAACTGTTCGCCGCGGCGCCGCGCCGGCTGGTCCGTGAGGCGAACCAGCTCGTGATCCAGATCCAACCGGCGGAAGGAATCCAGCTCCACTTCCACACCAAGGTGCCCGGCGAAGGGATGCGCCTGCGGCTCACCGATCTGGAGTTCAGCTATTCGCGCGAGTTCGCCGGCCGTCTTCCCGAGGCCTACGAACCGCTCCTCCTCGACGTCCTCACGGGGGATGCCAGCCTGTTCGCCCGGTCGGACGAGGTGGAGAAGTCGTGGGAGATCATCGATCCCTTCGTCCGCGCCTGGAGTTCGGTCGACATGCCACCCATCGAGCACTACAAACCGGGGGACTGGGGACCGCAGAGCAGCGCCGACTGGATGACGGCCCAGGGGCGGACCTGGTTCGACCTGTGCCCTGTGCTCACTTGAACCCCGGCGCTGCCACGGCCATGACGATCACGCCCGCGGGCGCACTCCGAGCGGCTCCGTTCATCGGAAGCGTGCGCCTCGCCTCCCCGCTGCTCCAGGCGGCCCTCTCCGGCTACAGCGACCGGGCAATGCGCGTCGTCGCCCGCCGCCATGGTGCCGCCTACGCGCTGGGTGAGGTGCTCCTCGACCAGTTCGTGGTCACGGCCGGCCGTCACCCGCGCAATCTCGCCCGGCTGGCGGTCGCCGCCGAGGAGCACCCGGTGGGCGGCCAGCTCATGGGGGCCGACCCGGAGCAGTTTCCCCCGGCGGCCCTCCGCCTCGTGGAGGCCGGCTTCGACGTCATCGACATCAACTTCGGCTGTCCGGTGAAGAAGGTGCTCGGGCGCTGCCGCGGCGGGTATCTCCTCGGGGTTCCGGAGACGGCCCTCGACATCGTGGGCCGGGTCCGCGACGCGGTTCCGCCCCGGGTGCCGGTGACGCTCAAGATGCGCCGCGGGATCGACGAATCGGCGGAGAGCGCCGAGCGTTTCTGGCGGATCTTCGACGGGGCCTTCGCCCGGGGCGTGGCGGCGATCACCGTCCACGGGCGCACCGTGCGGCAGAAGTACGTCGGCCCGAGCGACTGGTCGTTCCTCGCCGCCGTCAAGCGGCACGCCGGGTCGCGGACCGTGTTCGGGTCGGGCGACCTGTTCTCGGCCGGGGCCTGCGTGGCAATGCTCGAGGCCACGGGCGTCGACGGCGTGAGCATCGCGCGCGGGGCGATCGGCAATCCGTGGATCTTCCGCCAGACCGCGGCCCTGCTCGCCGGCGACCCTCCCCTGCCCCCGCCGACGATCCACGAGCAGCGCGACATGCTCACCGAGCACTGGCAACTGGCGGTCGAACTGCACGGCGAGAACCTCGCCGGCCGGCAGATGCGGAAGTTCGCCATCAAGTACGCCCGGCTCCATCCTGAGCGCCTGGCCGTGCGCGATGCCTTCGTGGCGGTGAAGGTGAACGCCGATTGGGAGGGGGTGCTCGACCGCTTCTACGCGATCGACGGCCCCGGTCGCGATCCCTCGGCCGACATCGACGAGACGACCGACTGTGGTGTCGATGGCGGCGACGCCGGGTGCGCCGACGACGGTGATCGCGATCCGTCCGCCGGCTGACGAGGCCCACGCGGCGCCGGCCCGCCTCAGGCACCGGGATCTTCCGGCGCGGCGCCCCCGGTGAGGGCGAGGGCGGCGCTGATTTCCGAACGGACGCCGTCATCGGTCTCCTCCGCCAGCCGGCCGGCGAGGAGGCGTTCCGCCCCGGTGGCCCCGGCCGACCGCCACCGCCCCAGGGCCCACGCGGCGGCGCCGCGCACCAGTGGATGCGGATCGGCGAGGGCCCCCGCCAGCGCGGCGACGACACCGGCCGACCGCGTTCCGGTGCCGTGGGCCGCCTCGTTGCCCAAGGCGATCGCCGCCGAGCGCAGCAGCCCCGGGCGTTTGGCCCGCAGGAGGGGCGACCCGCGGAAGCGCTCGCGGAAGGCGGGCTCGTCGAGGGTGAGGAGGTCGGCCAGATCGAGGCTCGTCGCGCCACCGCGGGGCTGGAAGGTCGGCTCGTCGGTGCCCGGAGCCAGCCGGTTCCAGGGGCAGACCCGTTGGCATTCGTCGCAGCCGAAGATCCAGTCCCCCATCCCCGGCCGGAGGTCGGCGGGCACCGGCCCGCGCTCCTCGATCGACAGGCCACTGATGCAGCGCGCGGCGTCGAGGATTCGGGGGGCGACGAACGCCCCGGTCGGGCAGGCGTCGAGGCAGGCGGTGCAGGTGCCGCAGTGATCGACCGTGATCGGCACGTCGGCGGGGAGGTCGGCGTCGGTGAGCAGCGCGGTGAGGAAGAAGTGACTCCCGGCGTGCGGGTGGATGAGCATCGCGTTCTTGCCGAACCAGCCCAGCCCCGCCATCCAGCCGAACTCGCGTTCCGCCAGCGGCGCCGAATCGACCACGCCCCGCGTCCGACAGCCGGGAACGCGGGCCTCGAGCCAGGCGGCGAGGGCGTTGACGCGCTGGCGGAGGAGGTCGTGGTAGTCGTCCCCCCAGGCGTAGCTCGACACGCGGCCGCGCCCGGGTGGGGCCGGCCCCGGCTCTGCAGCGGCATGGTCGGTGGCGAGCATCACCACACTCTGCACGCCGGGGAGGAGTGATTCGGCATCGCGCCGCAGCGGTTCATGCGCCATGAGCCAGCCCTGCACCGGGCCGCCGAGCCCGGCGGCCAGCCAGGCACGGAACTGCGCGTGGACCCGTGGATCGCGTCGCGCCGCCGGTGCGACGCCGAGCCGGGCGAATCCCAACTCCTGGGCTGCCTTCCGCAGGGCGGCGACCACGCCCGTCGTCGGGCCGGGATGCGCCGCAGACTGGTGGGGATGGGTCGGCATGGGGGGCCCGGCAGTGGAGCCTGCGGCGCTGAAGTGGCAAACGTGGCGAGCCGGCGGCGCCGGGCGCCGAACTGGTCTGGACCGGATGGCGGGGAACGCTATTCTCCCCCCCGCGCCGTCGTTTCCAAACCGCCGCGGAGAGCCAGTCGTGTCGCACCCGATCTCCATCCGCACTCCGCCGCCGGGTCGCGAGCCGGTGGCGGGATCCGCGTGCCACGGCCTGCCGTGGGAGCACCGGCCGTACGTCTGTCTGGTGACGGTGGCGCTGGGGGGCCTCTTGCTGTTGGCCGTGGCCGGTTGCCAAACTCCACCACAGACGGCCACCCCGATGTACGGCGCGTACCCTGCGGGAGCGTACCCCGCGACGGTGCCTCCGCCGGCCACCGGCATGATCAACCAGCCCGCGCCGTACGGTGGCTACGTCAGCAGCCCGCAGGGCGCCGCCTATCCCCCGGCCGCTCCGGTGATGCCCGGCCCCGCGACGACGGCATGGCCGACCACGACACCCGCGCCCGCGCTGACCGCCCCCCCGGCGGCTCCGGCCAACAGCTGGACATGGTCGCAGTCGGGACAGGCCGCCGTCCCGCCCAACCTCCAGCAGTACCCCCAGCAGTTGACCAACCAGGCGAACCAGTACGGGCAGAACCTCACCCAACAGGCCCAGCAGTACACCAATCAGCTCCAGCAGCAGCCGCAGCAGTGGGCCAACCAAGCGCAGCAGTCGCTCGCCCAGCAGCAGGCGCAGCTCTCCAACCAGCTCCAGGGAACGGCCAACCAGTATCAGCAGAGCTTCAACAACCAGGTCAACCAGTGGAACAACCAGCTCCAGCAGAATCTCCAGCAGGGGCAGCAGGCGCTCACGAACCAGGTCCAGCAGGCCCTCCCCCCGGCCCCGCAGCAGCAGACCGTCAACGGTAGTTGGTGGCCGTTCTCCGATCCCGGTGCAATCCCCCCTTCCCGGTCCACGCCGGCGATGCCGGCCCGCTACTGATCCGCGCTCCCCGCCGTGGCACCGGTTCCTCCGGCGAAGCCACCGGTTCCTCCGGCCCAGGCACCGGCTCCCCGCACTGCCTCTGCCACCGCCCCGTGGTATCGTGACCGGAGTCGCCGGGAGGCGATTCCAGTGGGGTGGGTGCGATGCTCGATTTCCTCTCCCGACTGGCCATGCCACAGCGGCCAGGCATCACGGCCGCCGACTGGAAGGTGGTGGCGCGAATCGAAGCGCTGGCCGCGGCGATGGAGCTGCACAGCGATGCGTCGCTGCGGCGCCTGGCGCGGGCCCTCTCCTACCGCGTGAAGGCGGGTGAGCCGGTGGAGGCGGTGCTGGTGGAGAGCTTCGCAGCCACCCGCGAGGCGTCGCGGCGGAGCATCGGCCTGCGCCACTACGACGTGCAGTTGCTGGCCGGCGTGGCCCTCGTCCGCGGCGCGATCGTGGAGATGCAGACCGGCGAGGGCAAGACCCTCGTGGCCACCCTGCCGCTGGCGCTCTACGCCCTCGCGGGCAAAGGGGCCCATCTGGCCACCGTCAACGACTACCTCGCCCGGCGTGACGCGGAGTGGATGGGCCCGGTGTACGAGAAACTCGGCTTGTCGGTGGGAGTGGTGCAGTCGCAGATGGATTTCGACGCCCGCCGCGCCGCCTACGCCGAGGACGTGACCTACGGAACCGCCAAGGAGTTCGGCTTCGACTTCCTCAAGGATCGGCTCATGGCCCGGGAGATCGCCGACGGGCGCGGCGATCTCGGGGCGGCGCTGGCCGGGCGGGCCGGCAGCAGTGCGCCGCGCCTCCTCCAGCGGCCGTATTGGTTCGCGCTGGTCGACGAGGCCGACAACGTCCTCATCGACGAGGCACGCACGCCGCTGATCATCTCGGCGCCGCCCGGGGAGGCGCAGGCCGTGCAGCAGGAGTTGTTCCGCTTCGCGGCGCGGACCGCCGGGGAGCTGGAGGCGGGGGTGGATTACGAGTACGACCCGCAGAAGAAGACCTGCGAATTGCTCGGGCCGGGGCGGAGCCGCGTCCGGGCTTTCCCCCGGCCGGCCCTCCTCGACGCGGTGAGCCTGCTGGCGGTCTACGAGGCGGTGGAGCGCGCGGTGAAAGCGCGGGTGGCCTTCATCCGCGACCGGCAGTACGTGGTCCGCGACGGCAAGGTGCTGATCATCGACGAGTTCACCGGCCGATCGGCCGAGGGGCGCACCTGGCGCGACGGCCTCCACCAGGCGGTCGAAGCGAAGGAAGGGCTCGAGGTCACGGTGCCCTCGGGGCATGCGGCCCGGATCACCATCCAGGATCTCTTCGCGCGCTGGCCGCACCTCGCGGGGATGACCGGCACGATCGCATCGAGTGGCGCGGAGATCGGTCGCACTTATGGCGTGGCCGTGGCCACCGTGCCCACCCACCGGCCGGCGATCCGCCAGCGCCTGCCCGCGGTGGTGACGGTCGATCAGGCGGAAAAGTTCAGGCGCATCGTCGCCGAGACCGCCGCGCTCCACGCCCAGGGGCGGCCGGTGCTGATCGGCACCCGGTCGATCGACCGTTCGGAGGAGCTCTCCCACCTCCTCACCGAGGCCGGACTGCCCCACACGGTGCTCAACGCGCGCCAGATCGAGCGTGAGGCGGAGATCGTCGCCGCGGCCGGCCAACTCGGCCAGATCACGGTGTCGACGAACATGGCGGGCCGCGGCACCGACATCAAGCTCGGCCCCGGCGTGGCCGAGCTCGGCGGATTGCACGTGGTCTGCACCGAACTGCACGACTCGTCGCGCATCGACCGCCAGCTCGTGGGGCGCTCGGGGCGGCAGGGCGATCCGGGCACCTGGCGGCAGTACGTGGCCCTCGACGACGAGATCCTCGTGGCCGGCTACGGGGCGCAGCGAATGGCGCGGATCGTGGCCCGGGAGCGGCGCCGGCTCGACAGGGCGCCCGAGCAGGTGCTGGCGGTGTTCCAGCGGGCGCAGCGGCTCGTCGAGGCCCGTCACGTGCGCCAGCGCCGTGTGCTCGAGTATGTGGAGCGCCAGCGGGCCGAGGCCCACATCCAGATGAGCCAGGATCCCTACCTCGACGCTGCCTCCTGACCCGGTGCAGCGAGCCCGCCGGCGCGGGGGTGGCTGGCCGTCACCTTTCCTGGATCCCCCAGCCCCAGGCGGCGCGGGGGGGAGCATTGGCGTTGACGCGGGGCCCCACGGCATGTGACTGTCCCCCCCTGAGGCGGCCGGCGGCAGAGCCGTGCCGGGCCCTGCAGAGGCCATGGACGTGATCCACAAGCCGTGTCGTCGAGCGAGGGCATCTGCCTGCGCGGCCCTGGGATGGTGGTTGGCCTGCGCCACCCACTCCGCTGCCGCGCTCGACGGGCGGCCAGCGCCAACCGACGGTCCGGCGCCGGAGGCAGCCGCGCTCGTGGCGCAGCTCCCCCCCGGGCCATCCGGAAAAGCCGATGTGCCTCCCCTGCGCTCCGCCGACGGCACGGTGTCGGTGATGGTGGCCGCTCCGGACCCACTCCCGCCTCCGCCGCCGTTCACCGGCGTGCGGCCAGTGGCTGTCGCGGCGCCGGCCACCGGTCCCGTCGCCAGGGTCACGCCTTCGGCCCCGGTGGCTGTGGGAACGCCCGTGCCCGTCGCCGTCCCGCCGGGGCAGGCCCCTGCCGGCGTGCCCCTGCCGCTGCCGACACCGGCCGCGACGGAATTGGCGGCGCGGCTCCTGGCCGAGCCTTCGGCTGCCGACATCGACCTCGTGGGCGGTCGTCCCCTGACACTCATCGAGGCCCTGGAGCGTTCCGGCGACCGTGCGCGAAGGCTGTGGATCACGCAGGCCTACTGGAAGGCGAGTGCGGCCTTGGCCGCGGTCCGCTCGGTGACCGAGGGGGTGGAGCGGCTCGATCTCGTCGCCCCCGGCGGCGCCCCCCGCGATCGCGATGCCGTCGACGCCGCCGCCGGGAGCGCACGGGCCGACCTGGCGGTCGCCCGGGCCGAACTGGCCGCCGCCCGGCAGGAACTGGCCGACCTCGTGCGCTTGCCTCCGGGAGAACCGCTGCCGTGGCCCGTCGATCGGCCGCTCACATCGGCCTACGAGACGCATTTCCAGGTGATCTTCGCCAACCGTCCCACCACCGGCCGGCTGCGGGCCATCGACCGGATGCTCCCCCACCGGCATGCGGCTGTCGAAGCGCGTGCGGTGGCGGCATCGGCCGCCCGGCGCGCCCTGGCTGCGGCCGACGAGGACCATGCCCGTGGAGCCTGTCCGGTGGAGGCGGTGCTCGGTGCCCATGGGGCACTGCTGACGCTCGAGCGTGACTGGGCGCGCGACATGCGGGTCTACAACACCGACGTCGCCGAATACGTGATGGCCGTGGCCGACGCGACGGTGCCCGACGAGCAATTCGCCCGGATGCTCATCGGCACCCCCCTGCCCTGGCGGCCCCCCACCGCCGGGCAACCGCTGGCGGCAGGGTTGGCAACTCCCGGCGGTCCGACGATCCTCGTGGGAGGGGCACCCGGGATCGCCGTGCCGGGGAGCAACG
>RFRL01000104.1 GCA_009924545.1 Planctomycetia bacterium
CCGGCGCGGCGCGCGGCGCTGTGCCGCGCCGCGGCCGCCGAGGTGCAGTGCCACTCTCTGGATGCCGAGCGCGCCGCGTTTCTCCCGATCCTCGACGCGGTGTAGGCTGGGCGTGACGACCGGATGCCATGCCCACCCCCTGCCGGTGGCGCCACCCCCATGGAGCGGACCGATGGATTGGCTTCGATCGAGCGCCCGCGGCGGGCTGTGGGTGGCCGCCCTCGCCGCCGCCCTCCTGCCGGCCGTGCCGGTGACCGGCCGGGCCCAGGAGGCCGGCGCCACGGCCGCGGCCGCGGAACGAGTCCCCACGCCACTGTGGTACGGCGAGATGGAGGCAGCCGACCGGCAGTTCCGCTTCGTCGTCGAGGCGCTCCCGGGGCCCGACGGCACGCCCGGGCACCAGTTGCGGAGCATCGACGAAGGGGACCGCCGATTTCCCTTGAGCGACGTCGTCGACGACGGGGAGCGCCTGTCGTTCATCCTCGCCCCGACCGCGGCCGCCTATTCCGGCACCGTCGCCGACGGCACGGCGACCGGCACCTGGCGGCAGCGCGGGGCGGAACTGGCGCTCGTCTTCAGGCGCGTCGGTGAGGGCCCCGTGCCACCGACCCCCGACGAGGTGTGGACCGGCACGCTCAACGCCGTCGTCCAGAAACTGGTCCTCCAGTTCCGCGTGACCAATGGCGCCGGCGGCCGGCGCCGCGTGCGCATGGACAGCATCACCCAGGAGGTGGGCGGCTTTCGCGCCGACCTGTCGATCGACGGGCAGCGACACTCGATCAAGGTGCCGGCCGTGCGCGGCGAATTCTCCGGCGAGCTTTCCGCCGACGGCACCACGCTCACCGGCACCTGGAAGCAGGCCGGAGCATCGTTGCCGCTGGTCCTCACCAAGGGTGCTGCGGCCACCGTGCCGCCGGCGAAGCGCCGCCCGCAGACCCCCCGGCCACCGTTCCCCTACACGGCCGCCCCGGTGACGTTTCCCAACGAGACAGACGGCATCGATCTGGCCGGCACCCTCACGCTGCCTTCCGGCGCCGGTCCCTTCCCCGCGCTCGTCCTCGTCTCGGGCTCCGGCCCCCAGGACCGCGACGAGACGCTCTTCGACCACAAGCCGTTCGCCGTCCTCGCCGACCACCTCACGCGCGCGGGCTTCGCCGTGCTCCGCTACGACGACCGCGGCGTGGGCGCCTCCGCAGGCGACGGGGAGAGCGCCACCACCGCCGATCTGGCGCGCGACGCCCTGGCCGCGGCGCGGTTCCTCGCCGCCGATCCGCGCATCGATGCGGCCCGGATCGGCCTCGTCGGCCACAGCGAGGGGGCGGCGATCGTGACGCTGGTGGCGTGCGAGCGCCGCGAGACCGCCTGCCTCGTGCTCCTGGCCGGCGCCGGAGTGGATGGGGAGCAGGTGCTCCTCTCCCAGGGGGCCCTCGTGCTCCGCGCCGAGGGGCTCGCCGATCCGGAGCGCCTGGCGCGGCAGCGGACGATGCAGACGATCCTCATGGAAGCGGTGAAGACCTCCCCGCCGAACGCCGATGCGGCGCCGGTCATCGCCATCGTGGCCAAGCGCTTGAAGGCGGCCCTCGGTGCCGATTCACTCGACGGCCAGGACATCGACCAGCTCGCGGCCAGCGGCGTGATCCGCCTCTCGTCGCGCTGGTTCCGCCATTTCCTCGTCCACGATCCCGCCGCCGACCTCGCCCGGGTCGGCTGCCCGGTGCTGGCGCTGTTCGGCGAAAAGGACGTGCAGGTCGATCCGGCGCTCAACCGGCCACCGGTGGAGCAGGCGCTCGCCAAGGCCGCCTTGGCCGACTCGGCCGTGGAGACGCTGCCGGGCCTCAACCATCTCTTCCAGACCTGCACCACCGGTGCGGTGAGCGAATACGACACGATCGAGGAGACGCTCGCCCCGGCGGTCCTCGACCGCGTCACCGCGTGGCTCACCGACCGGCTCGATCCCCCTTCGCCGGCCCCCTCCCAGGGAGCCACCCCGTGACGTCGCCCGCCCGCTGCGCCGCCGCGCTCATCCTTCCTGCCGCCGTGTTCCTTCCGCTCGCCGCCAGCGCCCCGGCCGCCGCCGCGGCCCCGCCGCGCTGGAACATCCTCTTCGTCTTCGCCGACGACTGGGGCCGCTACGCGGGGTGCTACGCCGGAGCCCATGGCGGCCCCGACGGGCGACCGACGATCAACGACGTCGTGCAGACCCCGGCGGTCGACCGTCTGGCGCGCGAGGGGGTGGTGTTCCGCAACGCCTTCGTCAGCGCCCCCTCCTGCACCCCGTGCCGCAGCGCCCTCCTCTCGGGCCGGCACTTCTTCCAGTGCGGCCGCGGCGCGATCCTCCAGGGGGCGATCTGGGACGACACGATCCCCACCTATCCGCGCCTCATCGAGGAGGCGGGCTACCGGCTCGGCAAGAGCTACAAGGTGTGGAGCCCGGGCACGCCCGCCGACGCCCCGTTCGGCGGCCAGGCGCACGCCTACGAGAAAGCGGGCCGACGGCCCAACAACTTCTCCGAGGAGGCGACGAAGCTCGTCGCGGCGGGGAGCGACCCGGCTGCAGCCCGCGCGGCCGTGCTCGCGGAGATGCGCGCCAACTTCGCCACGTTCCTCGGCGACGGCCCCGCCGACTCGCCGTGGCACTTTTTCTGCGGCCCCACCACGACCCACCGCCAGTGGGTGAAGGGCTCGGGTCGGGCCTTGTGGGGAATCGATCAAGAGTCACTCGCTGGCAGACTCCCTCCCTTCCTCCCCGACGTGCCCGAGGTGCGGGAGGACGTCGCCGACTACCTCGGCGAAGTGCAGGCGGTGGATGCGATCATCGCGACGCTCGTCGCGGAGCTCGAGGCCCGCGGCCAGCTCGAGCGCACGCTCGTCATCGTCAGCGGCGACCACGGCATGCCGGGGGTGCCGCGCGGCAAGTGCAACGTCTACGACCATGGCGCGGCGGTGCCGCTGGTGGCCCGGGTGCCGGGGGGCACCGGCGGCCGGAGTGTCGACGACTTCGTGTCGCTGGCCGACCTCTGCCCGACGTTCCTCGACATCGCCGGGGCGCCGGTGCCCGCGGGCCTCGCCGGGCGCAGCCTTCTGCCCCTCCTCACGAGCAGGGAGGGGGGCCTTCTCGACCCGACCCGCGACGCGGTCATCATCGGCCGCGAGCGCCACGTGGCCGCCGCGCGCACCGGCCACCTCCCCTACCCCGTCCGCGCCATCCGCACGCGCGACCACCTCCTCGTGCGCAACTTCGCCCCCGACCGCTTCCCGATGGGGATGCCGCCGGAAGGGGCGGTCGATCCGGCCGCGGTCGCCGCCGAGACCTACGCCGTGTATGCCGACATGGATGCCGGGCCGACGAAGGCCTTCGTGGTGGCCCACGCCCTCGATCCGCAGTGGCGTGCCGTCCACGACTTGGCCTTCGCCAAGCGCCCGGCGATCGAACTGTACGACCTTCGCACCGATCCCTGGCAGGTGACCAACGTCGCCGGCCGCCCGGAGCACGCCACCGTGGAGGCGGCCCTCACCAAGCGGCTCCTCGACGCGCTCACCGCCGCCGGCGATCCGCGCGTCGGCCCCGATCCGGTCTTCGAGCGGCCCCCGTTCACCGACCCCGACGCCGCCGCGGGTCAGCGGCAGCCGCGCCGGCAGGCCCGACAGGCGGTTCGGCTGGCCATTCCGGAAGGCGCCACGCCATGAGCCCCCTGTCCGCCACGGAGATTCCGGCGGAGCCGAGCACGTTCACCCCCGCCACGCTCCCCACCCCGGCGCTGGTGATCGACGGTGCGGTGGTGCGCCGCAACATCGAAACGTTGGCCGCCTACTGCCGCGCCCACGGCCTCGCCCTCCGGCCGCACACGAAGACGCACAAGAGCCGTTTCGTGGGTGGCCTCCAGCTCGAAGCCGGCGCCGTGGGGCTGACCGTGGCGAAGGTGGGGGAGGCGGAAGCGCTGGCCACGGCGGGGGAGCGGGACGGCGTCGACCTCCTCATGGCCTACCCGGCGGTCGATCCGCCGCGCACCACGCGGCTGGCACGGCTGGCAGGAACGGTGCCGGTCCGGGTCGGGCTCGACACCGCCATCGCCGCGCAGGGCCTTTCGGCAGCGGCCTGTGCGGCCGGCACGACGATCGGGGTGCTCGTCGACCTCGACGTCGGTTTCGGGCGCACGGGCGTGGCCTCTCCGGCGGCCGCGGCCGACCTGGCGGCGGTGGTCGATCGCCTCCCGGGGCTGCGGCTCGACGGGCTCATGGTCTATCCCGGCCAGGTGAAGATGCCCCCCGCGGCCCAGCCGCCGGTGCTGGCCACGATCGCAGGCCTTGTCGCCGCCGCGGTGGAGCGCTTCGACCGGGCCGGACTCTGCCGGTCGATCGTGTCGGGGGGATCGACGCCGACGGCCCACCAGTCGCACCTCCTCCCACAACTCACCGAGATCCGCCCCGGCACGAGCGTCTACAACGACATGAACATCGTCCACGGCGGCTTCGGGGCGCTGGCCGACTGTGCCGCCCGTGTGGTCTGCACGGTGGTCAGCGACGCGGTGTCGGGGCAGGTGGTGCTCGACGCCGGCAGCAAGACCCTCACCAGCGACCGCTGCGGACCGGCCCCCGATTCGGGCCATGGCCACGTGGTGGAGTATCCCGAGGCGGTGATCACGGTGCTGACGGAGGAGCACGGGCAGGTCGACGTGAGCCGCTGCCCGAGGCGTCCGCGGGTGGGCGAGCGGGTGACGGTGATTCCCAACCACATCTGCCCGTGCGTGAATCTGCAGGACGTCGTCTGGTGGCACGAAGACGGCACCCTCGTGCCCCGCCCGGTCGATGCCCGCGGCCGACTGTCGTGAGCGGGGCGCTCCTGCTCCCCCGGTAAACCGGCACCCCGTCACCCCGGTCACCCCGCCGGGGGGAAACCTTCCGCCGCCAGTGCCGCGGCGATCCGCCCCCGCAGCGCCTCCCGCGCCGCGTGCTGCTCCGCGGTCGCCGGCTGCCGCGACGCCCCCATGCGGAAGCCGCGGGCCGTCGCCCCCACGCGGAAGCCCTCCGGGAACTCCGCCCCACCGAAGAGGAGATCGAAGAACCGCGTCACGCGCCCCTGGAGCAGGTTGGCCCGGGCCACGTCACCGCTCCGAGCCGCCTCGAAGGCGGCGCGCGTCAGCTCCGGCACGATCCCGCTCGTCGCGTGCGTGCCCCCGTCGCAGCCCGCGAGGATCATCGGCACCAGCGCCCCCTCCCACCCCGTGAGCACCGAGAAGTCGGGACGCACCGCACGCACCGCCGCCAGCAACCGGATCATGTGGGCCACGTCGCCACTGGAATCCTTGATGCCGATGATCCGGGGGAACTCGGCGGCCAGGCGCGCCACCGTCGGCACGTCGATCGGCGAGGCGAGCATCGGGATGTTGTAGAGCGTGACGTCGATCGGGCTCTCGCGCGCGATCGCCGCGAAGTAGGCATACACGCTCTCCGCCGGGAGCCGGTAGTAGAACGGGCTCACGATCGCCACCGCGCGAGCGCCACACTCCAGGCAGTGCGCGCAGGCGGCGAGCGTCTCGGCGACGTTCGCCTCCGCCGCCCCGGCCACCACCGGCACGCGCCCCGCCGCCGCCTGGCAGGTGATCTCCACGATCCGCTGCCGTTCGGCGACCGTGAAGCGGAGGAACTCCCCGGTGGAGCCGTTGGGATAGAGACCATGCACCCCCTTGCCGATGAGCCAGTCGACGAGGCGAGCCAGCTCGTCTTCGTCGATCCGCCCCCGGGCGTCGAGCGGCACCATGTGGGGCGTGAGGATACCGGTGATCGCCGCTGCCACGGGAACGCCTCTGCTGTGGATCGGGGAACCGCGCCACCGCCCGTCGGTCGCCGGCGGCCGCCCGGAGTCTACCCCGCCCTCCCGCCGCCGGCAGACCGTTGACAGCGCCGCGGCCGGCCGTTCCCATGGCCCGGGACTTCCCGGGCCCGCACCGCTCCGGAGACTCTCCATGCGTCACCGTCCGCCCGCCAGCCGCGCGCGGCCAGCCCTCGTCCTCGCCCTCGCCGCCGCGCCGCTGGCGGCCGCGGAGCCGCACCGCGACATCGTGATTTACGGTGGCACGAGCGCCGGCCTCGTGGCGGCGATCCAGGCCCGGACGATGGGCAAGAGCGTCGTGGTCATCGAGCCGGGTCGCCACATCGGCGGCCTCACGGCCGGCGGCCTGGGTGCCACCGACATCGGCAACAAGGCGGCCATCGGCGGACTGGCGCGGGAGTTCTACCGGCGCATCGGCCGGCACTACGCCGACCCCGCGGCGTGGCGCCAGGAGCGGATGGAAGACTACCAGAGCCGCCGCAAGGCACCGGGCGAGGAGGAGATGTGGACCTTCGAGCCGCACGTCGCCGCGGAGGTTTTTCGCGCGTGGGTCGCCGAGCACGGCGTGGAGGTGATCACAGGGGAGCGCCTCGACCGGGCCGGCGGTGGCGTGCGGCTGACGGGGCACCGGATCGCGGCCCTGCGGACCGTGTCGGGAAAGGAGTATCCCGGCACGGTGTTCATCGACGCCGGCTACGAGGGGGACCTGATGGCGGCGGCGGGCGTCAGCTACCACGTCGGCCGCGAGGCCAACGCGGTGTATGGCGAAACCCTCAACGGCATCCAGGTGGCTCGGGCCACGAAGCACCAGTTCACGCACGACGTCGATCCGTACGTCGTGCCGGGCGACCCGACCAGCGGCCTGGTGCCCCTGGTGGAGCCCGGTCCGGACGGCGTCGACGGAGCGGGCGACGCGCGCGTCCAGGCCTACTGCTTCCGGATGTGCACCACCGACGCTCCCGCCAACCGCCGCCCCTGGCCCAAGCCGGCCGGCTACGACGAGAAGACCTACGAACTGCTGTTCCGAAACTTCGAGGCGGGCGACAACCGCGTGCCCTGGAACCCGGTCTTCATGCCCAACCGCAAGACCGACACCAACAACAACTACGCCATCAGCACCGACTACCTCGGCGCCAACCACGCCTACCCGACGGCCGACGACGCCACGCGCGAACGGATCATCGCCGCCCACCGCGACTACCAGCAGGGGTTGATGTGGTCGCTCGCCAACCACCCGCGCGTCCCGGCGGAGGTCCGCGCCCACTTCCAGCGCCTCGGGCTGGCGCAGGACGAGTTCACCGACACCGACAACTGGCCGTGGCAGATCTACGTGCGCGAGGCCCGGCGGATGGTGTCGGAGCACGTCATGACCCAGCACCACTGCCAGGGGCGGATCATGGCCGACGATCCGGTGGGCCTGGGGGCCTACAACATGGATTCGCACAACGTTCGCCGCTCCGTCACGGCCGAGGGGAAGGTGCGCAACGAAGGCGACATCCAGGTGGGCGTGTCACCCTACCGGATCGCCTACCGGAGCATCCGCCCGCGGAAGGAGGAATGCGAGAACCTCCTCGTGCCGGTGTGCCTGGCGGCGTCGCACATCGCCTACGGCTCGATCCGCATGGAGCCGGTGTTCATGGTGCTGGGGCAGTCGGCGGCCACCGCCGCGGCGCTGGCGATCGAGGCCCGGTCGGCCGTCCAGGACGTGCCATCCGCCGCGCTGGCGGAGCGCCTCCGTGCCGACGGGCAGGTGCTCGACTGGACCGGGGCGGTGCGGAAACCGCAACTCGACCCGGCGGCCATGCCGGGGATCGTGGTCGACAACCCGGCCGCGATCCTCGCCGGCGACTGGTCGACCAGCCACTCGATCGGCGGCTACGTCGGCGACGACTACCTCCACGACGGCGACGAGGGGAAGGGGACGAAGCAGGCCCGCTACACCCCCACCCTCCCGCGCGCCGGGCGCTACGAGATCCGCTTCCACTACACCCCCGGCTCCAACCGCAGTCGCGCCGTGCCGGTGCGCGTCGAAGCGCCCTCGGGAAAGATCACCGTCACTGTCGACGAGCGTGCCAAGCCCGCGGCCACCGGCCACGTGCTCGGCACCTTCACCCTTCCCGCGGGGACGGCGACCAGCGTCTTCGTCGACACCGCCGCCACCACCGGCCACGTGGTCATCGACGCGGTGCAGTTCGTGCCCGTGCCGGAGTGACGCCGGGAGGGTCCGCCGATCGAGCGCCGCGTTGCCGATTGCCACTCCCGCCGGGGCGCACTCACGGCGTATGGCTCAGGGCACGGGGGTCGGCCCGGCTGCGGGCAGGCCGCGAAAGAGGAGATCGGTGGCGGCGCGGAAGCCGAGATCCTGTGTCCCCTGGCCGACGTCGGCTTCGAGGTGCACTTCCCACCGCCCCGGCGCCGTGCAGCGCACCTCGAGTGGGATCCATTCGAGTGCTTCCCCCGAGAGGGCGGCCGCCGACACCCCATCGCCGAGGCTGACGACGCAAAACGGCGCCGGCCGCGACGGACCGGCGGAGCGGTCGCTGGCCACCACGCGCAAGGGAGCGCGGATCCCGGCGTCGTTGTGGACCTCGACGAGGAACCGGCCGGGGCGATCGACGACCAGGTCGGGCAGTGCCGTGACGGCGGTGAGCTTGACGCGCGACTCCGGATTGACGTCGACCCGGAGGACGACCCACGGCCGCACCATCCCGGCCAGAGCCGCCGGCGAGTCAGCGCCAGCCAGTTTTGCCCGCGGCGGGTCTCCCTCCGGCCCGGGTAGCATGCGGTCGATCGCGCGCTCGAGGTCGGCCCGCAGCCGGTCGGTGGGCGTTTCGGCGGCGGCCTCCGCCGGCACCGGAGCCAGCGGCCCGCCTGCGGCGAGGCACACCGCGACCAGCACGGTGGCCAGTCGCCACGATGATCGAGACGGCGCCCGGCAGAGCGCCAAGGCCCGCTCCCCGGCGTGCCAAGCCCCGGCGTGTGGCACCAGCCCGCCGCGCTTTCCTGCGGTCACCGATCCCCCTCCATCACCGGCAGCTCGCCGTCGGCGCGGGCGCCGAGCTGGCGGAGCACCTCCGGGTCGGTCGTGCGGGCGAGGAACCGCGTGGCACCGTCGGCCAGCGCCATCTGCAGGCCCCCCGGATGAAAGCTCCCCAGGCCGCCCACCGCGAGTGGATCGGCGGCTTCCTCGGGAGCGGCCCGATCGAAGCGGGGCGCGTCTTCGATCCGCGAGGTGTTGCGGAGCGTGGAACGCGTGCCCGACACCCAGCCGAGATCATCGGAGCGGAGGAGATGCTCGGCGAGGAGGAGCGTGTTGGAGCTGCCGTCGGCGATGTCACCGAAGCGGATGCGGCTGTTGAGGAACAGCACGCCATCGTTGCCGGCGTCGATCGGCGTCTCCTTCGAGGCATGGCAGCCGGCGTAGGTGGCATGCCCCACCTCGGGCCCCTCGCGGCCTGGGAAGGACAGCGGGTTGGAGGGGCAGGTGAGCACCTGGATCCGCAGCCGGCGCACCGGCTGGTTGGCCTCACCGTAGGCCCCGGCCGCCTCGTCGAAGTTGCGGGCCGCCGCCGTCTGCTCGAGGTAGGGCAGGAGGCGCACGATCCAGCCGACGTGCTTCCCCTCGGCGACGCTGCGGATCGGGCCGGCATCGTCGGTGACGCCGGCGGGAAACGCTTCCTGGGAGAACTCGTGGTTGTGCAGCGCCAGGCCGAGTTGGGTGATGTTGTTGGCGCAGCTACAGCGCCGGGCCGCCTCCCGCGCCGCCTGGACGGCCGGGAGCAACAGTCCCACCAGCACGCCGATGATGGCGATGACGACGAGCAGTTCGACGAGCGTGAACGCGGGCCGGTACCGCGTGAACGATGGCGGCGGAGGGGCGACGGGTGTCATGGGCGATTCTCCTCGGGGTTGGCCGTGATCGATGGCGGTTCGGGGGTGGCAGTGGACGGTGGCAGGGGAACCTCGCGCGTGCGGCGGATCGTCACCGGTCCCTCGAGCGGATACTCGACCACCAACCGCACCGCCGGCCCCCCGGCGGCGCCGGTGACAGGGCTGGTCGTGATCCGTGCCGAGCCGCTGCCGACGATGGCCTCCGCGGGCAGCGACACGGTGCCGCTCACCGCCGCGCTCCCGGCGAGCGCCCGCGCGGCGGCATGGTCGAGGAGGCACTCCACCTGGATCAGATCGCGCTCGCTTCTGAGCTGGCGGCGGGCCACCACCGCCCCCTGGAGCATGGCCGCGGCGATCGCCGCCACCACCGCCAGCGTGGCCAGCGCCATGAACATCACCACCCCGCGCGGGGCCCTGGGGGGAGCCTGTCGCGGCAACGAATCCTTCATGGACGCACCTCCGCTGCCATCGGCAGTCGTGCCAGGATCTCGACGTCGTAGGCCGGTCCGGTGCGCGGACCGGCCGTGCCGGTGCCGCGGAGCCGGACGACGGCCCCGTCACGGTCGGCCTCCCACGTGGTGCCGGCAGGGAAACGGTAGTCTTCCCGGTGCCCGTGCCCGGCGGCGCCCGTGGCCACGCGTCGCAGCCCCCGCGGTGTCGCTTCCCAGTCGATCCGCCCCCCACCCGCCGGCTCGATGCGCACCACACGCGGGCCCGCCGGCGTGACATCGACCGCGCGGGCGGCATGGACATCGGCACGCACCTGTCGGCCGAGGACCAGCGCGGTGCGGTCGTGTTCCAGGTGACCGCGCGACGCCGCCTGGAGCGACAGCGTGCGGTGCAGCAACGCGCTCCCCACGCCGAGGACCACCGTGGTCGCGGCGATCACCGCGAGCAACTCCACCAGCGACGCGCCCCGCCGAAAGCCCCGACAGTTCATGGCGCCTCCTCCGCGGTGGTGGCGGCGGCGGCAGGGAGCCACACCGCCACGGCGAGCGGATGGGTGGCGCGGCCGACGCTCTGCCAGGAGAGTCGCAGCACCACGCGGCCACCGGCGGGATCCCCCTCGGCCACCAGGGCGGCCCCCGGCAAACGCGCCACGGCAAGGGGGGAGAGCGGCGGCGCGGCGAGGAACGCGGCCCGCTCGCCGACCGGCAGGCTGGCGAGCCGCTCCATCTGGTTGGCCAGTTCCCCCAGCGCCATCCGCTCCTGCCGCGAATCGGCCAGGAGGCGCAGATGGCGCACGAAAAGCGGCACCGTCGAACCGAGGATGACCAGAAGCACGGCCAGCGCCGCCATCACGTCGAGGCTCGAGAATCCGCGCCGCGACGGGGCGCTGGCCCCTCGGCACGATCGGCTGGAAAAGTGAGCGATGGCGTGCATCAGGTCAGCCCAATGACGAGACGGACCAGCGGCACGAAGACGGCGAGGGCCTCCACGAGTACGAAGGCCCCCATCAGCGCCGCGGCCAGGGGGGCGACGAGGCGGCTGGCGAGGAGTCGTCCGGCCGCCGACCGGGCCCGTCGTGCACCGGCCAACCCTCCAAGGGCTCCGGCCCGGTCGCCGGCGGTGGTGGCGGCCTCGACGTACCGCTCCTCGGCCGGCGTGACGAGCCCCGCGCGGGAGAGGCTCCCCGTTTCGCTGTTGGACAGCGTTGCCAGCCGCCGGGCCACTCCCCGGTCGGTCTGGCACTCCGCGAGGAGCCGGGCCGCCTCGGGCTGCGGGATTCCCGCGCGGGTCGCCACCGCCAGCAAGTCGAGGGCCGCGGCCTCGCGGCGCGGGCGCTGCGACCATGCCCCCCACAGTCGGGTGCACGAACGCGCCAGCGGCGGAATGAGACTCCCGATCGCCACGACCAACCCGAGCAGCAACAGGCCGACGGCCACCCACACCCACACACCGGCCGCGACCGCTCCGACCGTGAGGGCGAGCGGCTCCTCCATGCCGAAATCGAGGAAGATCCTCCGGAACTGTGGCAGGACCCGGACCGCGAGGAGCGTCGTCACCAACGCGAACACCGCACAGACCACGCCGATGTAGGCCAGCCCCGCGCGGACGCCCCGTTCCGTACCGGCTGCCGCGTCACCGGCCAGCGTCGCGGCCACCGTCTCCGGCAGCCGACCGATCCGTTCGCCATAGCGCACGGCCACGGCATGGTCGGCGTTCACGAGGTGGGGAATCCGATCGATCACCTCGCTCACCGTGGCCCCCTCCGCCAGCAACCGGGCCGCTGCGGCCACCCGCTCGGCCTGGCCACCGCGCTCGTCGCGCGACCACGCGGCGAGGAGCGGCGCCGGCGGGATCCCCTCCGACCGGCAGACTGCCAGGAGGCGCAGCACCGCGGCCGAACGGCGTCCCGGCCCCACCGGAAAACCGATGGCCGATGGCGGGCAGGAGGCGACGGAAGGTGGGGAAGGACGACGGCATGGGTTGGATGCAGGACAGGGCTGGTGAAGTTGTCGACAGCTCCCGACACCGATCAATTCAACGCCTCGATCAGCTTGAAAAGCGGGAGGAAAAGCGCCACGACCATCAGGCCGACGAGGGTCCCGGTCACGCCCACCGCCACCGGCCCGATGAGCCACTCCATCATCCCCTGCGACCGCTGGCGCCGGTCGGCATGGCAGTCGGCGAGGGCCGCGAGAACGGGACCGCGCGCTCCCTCGGGGAGCCGCAGCGCCTCGAGCGCCGCGTGCGACAGCGGCGCGCGTGGCGCGGCCCCCGCGTAGGGCAAGTCGAGTCGCTCCACCCCCACGCCGCGGCCGGCGAGGGCCACCGCCGTGTCGGTCGGCAGACCGGCGGCGGCGAGGTCGCCGAGGGTGCGCGTGAACGCGGCGGTCACGACCGGGCCCCGGGGGCTCCACCGCCACGCAAGCGCCCAGCCCGAGAGCAGCGTGACCCCGGCGAGTGTCAGCGGGATCCAGCCGGTGGCGAGCCAGTCGGCGATCGCCAGCATGACGCGCGTCAGCCCCGGGAGTTGGAGGCCGAAATCGTCGTACAAGCTCCGGAAGGTCGGCATCAGCAGCACCGACATCAGCCACAGCACCACCAGCGCCAAGCCTGCGACGACGAGCGGATAGGCGAGCAGCCACCACCGCCCCCCGGCCCGTTCGAGCGGCTCGCGCGCTTCGGCGAGCAGCCGGCGGAGGCGCACGACGGCATCGCCATCGGCCGGCACCAGCGGCAGCCAGGCGGCGGGATCGGCGCGGGCGGCCGACAACGCGGTGGTCACGTCGCCCGATTCGAGGGCGCCGGCCAGGCGGCGCCAACGTGCACCCGGCGCTCCGGGCATCTCCGCGGCGAGCGCCACGACGGCCGGCAGCAGCCTGGTGCGCTCGGCGACCGCTGCCGCCACGGCGCGGTCGAACGGGTCGGCAGCCACTCGGCCGGCACTCATGGGCCCCCCTCCCAGACCTCGACGGGGGGCCGCGCCGCCACTTCGTAGACGAGGGTCACGAGCGGCCAGAAGAGCGCGACCCCGTAGAGAAGCACCGCCGCGCCGGCCACGCACGTGCCGTAGAGCACCGGAAGGCGCGGGCGCTGGCGGCAGCGCCACTCGGTGACGCGCCGGTAGTGATCGGCCACGGTGGCCAGGGCGTCCGCCCGCTTTGCCGGATCGTGTTCGGCCTCGGCGTGGGCCAGGAGCGGCGGTGCCCCCAGGCCGCCGGTGGCTCCAGGCACCAGGTCGGCCATGATCCGTTTCCGCGTGGCCCCCTGGCCCGGCGTGGCTGCCGGCGCCGACACGAGGGCCCGCTCCACCACCGCCGAGAGCGCGGCCGCGCGGCGGTCGGCGGCACGCCGTGCGGCCGACCGCATGAGCAACGCTCTCGCCCCCACCCCGGCCAACACCAGGACCAGCGTCGCCGGACCGCGCACCGCGGCGATCACCGGACCGGCATCGAACCGGGTGCCGGCCCGCGGGCGGGAGAGCGATTCGGACACCGCACCGACGAGCGGACCATACCAGGCCGAAAGCGAAAGGATGCCGGCGAGTGCCAGCCCGCACACGAGGAGCGGATAAGCGGCGTCGATCCACTGCCGCCAGCGCTCGCTCCGGTCCGACCGGGCAATTGCCTGGAGCGCCATGAGCACGGCATGACCGTCGCCGCCGGCGGCAGCGGTGGCGAGCACCGCCCCGAGAGGAGCCGGGAGCCGGGCGCTCTCGTCGGCCACGATGCGCTCGATCACGTCGCTTGCAGACACCCCGGCGGTGTCAGCGGCCGCTCCAACTCCGCCACCTGGCGCCACCGGCGCGGCCTCGACCGCCGCGGCGACATGCTCGAGCGACTCCACCGCCGCCGGCGACGGCACAGCCCCGGCGGGCAGCAACGGCACCCCTGCGCGGATGGCCGCGGCCATCTCCCGGGCGAGGCGCGCCGTGGCCTGTGCGATCGGGGAAGTCATCGCGTTTCACCAGTGGAGCGTGCCAGGGAACGGGGCTCGAGCACAGCAGTACGACTCCTGGAGATCTTTGCAGCATACCCCCGTCTGCGCGCTGCCGTCATCTGCCCGGCGGCGCGATTGCCCGCACCGCCCCTCCCGGCCAGACTGTGGTCGGGCGCGGTACGCCGGCCGCACCCGGGTCGCCAGCCTGCCAACGTGAAGGCGGGGGCCAGCCTCCAAAGGCCAACTCCGGGGAGCGACCATCGATGCCCGCGTCTTCGTCATTCCCGCGCACCGTCACCGGTCTGTTCAGCGTCGGCGCCAGGACGAGCGCCGCCGTCATCTGGTCCGCCGTCATCTGGTCCGCCGTCATCTGGTCCGCCGTCATCTGGTCCACCGTGACCTGGTCGAAGGGGGCGTGGGCCGCCGATCCTGCTCCCTCCGGCACGGCCCTGCCTCTGCGCCGCGATGCGGCCGACCGGTATCAGAACTTCATCGTCAACTGGGATCCGACCGCGCCGGTGCTGTGTGGCGTGGTTCGCGGCCCGGCCGACTACGCGCGGGTGTTCCATCCGGCACCGGTGATCGGCGGTCGCAAGCCGTTCGCACCGCCCGATGAGTCGTTCGCCGAGGAAACCCTCCTCGTCGTCGCCCGGGTCGTCCCCGGCGGGGTCGCCCACACGCTCGT
>RFRL01000105.1 GCA_009924545.1 Planctomycetia bacterium
CGGTGGCCCGGGCCACCGCCGCGATGGTGCCCGTCGCAGTGGGGCACGGGGCGATCGAGGCCCCCGAGCACCTGTTCAACCGGCGCTGGTTCCTCCGGCCCGGCACCGTGCCCACCAATCCGTTCGGCGGCACCGACATGGTGAAGATGAACCCCGCGCCGGGCAGCCCCGACCTCGTGGAGCCGGCGGGCCCCACCGATCCCACGCTGTCGTTCATCCTCGTCCGCGGCCTCGACGGATCACCGCTGGCGGTGTTCGCCGCCTACGGGCTCCATTACGTGGGGGGCACCGGACCGGGGGAGATCTCGGCCGACTACTTCGCCGAATTCGCCACCGACCTGGCGCGGCGGACCGCGATGGGCGGGCGTGGGCCACTGGTGATGCTCGCCAACGGCGCCAGTGGCGACGTCAACAACATCGACTTCCGCCATCCCCGGCCCGCGGATGCTCCCCACGAGCGGATCCGCGCCGTGGCCCACGATCTCGCCGCCCGCGTCGCCGCCGCCCTGCCCGGGGTGGACTGCGCGACCGACGTCCGGCTCGGCCACCGCTTCCGCGAGGTCGCCGTGGGACACCGCGTGCCCTCCGCTGCCGACCTGGAATGGGCGCGGCGGACCCTGGCCACGGAGCCGCCACCGGCGGGCCGCGCCGATCTGCCGCGGATCTATGCCGAACGGGTGCTGCGCCTCGAAAACCATCCCGCCACGATCGATGTTCCGGCGCAGGTGCTCGCCATCGGGCCGGCGCTGATCGGGACGTTACCCTGCGAGGTGTTCGCCGAGCTCGGTCTCGAGTTCTCGCGCCGGGCCCCACAGCGGCCGGCGTTCCTCGTGTCGCTGGCCCATGGCTACTACGGCTACCTGCCCGCCGCGCGGCACCACCGCCTCGGCGGCTACGAGACGTGGCTGGGCACCAACCGCCTCGAGGCCACCGCCGGGGCCAACCTCCTTGATGCCCTCGTGGCCATGGCCGACGACGTGGCCCGCGAGCCCCCCACTCCCGACGCAGTGCGGCGGGCGACGCACCTTCCCGCACCCCTCGTGATGGAGGCGGTGGCCACGGAACCGGCGGTGGTCGATCCGGTGGCGATCACGTTCGACGAGACGGGGCGGCCGTTCGTGGTGGAGTACCGGGATTATCCCACGGGACCACCGGGGGGTGGGCCACCGCTGTCACGGATCGTGCGGCTCGACGACACCGACGGTGACGGCGTGTACGAGTCGTCGACGCTGTTCGCCGACGGCCTGGCCTTCGCCCAGGGTGTGCTGGCGATCCGCGGTGGGCTGCTCGTCACGGCCGCGCCCGACCTGCTGTTCCTCTCCGACGACGACGGCGACGGCCGGGCCGACCGCCGCGAGGTGGTGGCGACCGGATTCAAGGTGGGCAACCCCCAACTCCGCGCCGCCTGTCCGACCCTGGGCATCGACAACGCCGTGTGGATCACCGGCGGCCTCTCCGGGGGACGGATCCGGAAGCCCGACGCCGCCGAGGAAATCGCCGTGGCAATCGACCGGCGCGACCTGCGCTACGACCCGGCCCGCGGCACGCTCCTCGCCGCCAGCGGCTTCGGCCAGTTCGGCAACACGCGCGACGACGTCGGCCGCCGCTACAACGCCAGCAACCGCAATCCGCTCATGGCGGTTCTCCTGCCGGCGGCGGCCCTCGATCGCAATCCCCTGGTGGACGTCGGGCCGGGCACCGAAGATGCCGCCCCCGCCGGCGCCGACAGCCGCGTCCATCCCATCGTCGCCACGCGCTCCACCGCCCTGGCGCACGCCGGCACCCACACCAGCGCCTGCGGTTTGACGATCTTTCGCGGCGATCTGCTCGGCCCGACGGCGGTCGGCGACGCCTTTACCTGCGAACCGGTCGGGCACCTCGTCACGCGGCGCCGGTTGCTCCCGGCGGGGGCCGGCTTCACCAGCCGCCGCGTCGAACCCGACGGCGTCGATTTCCTCGCTTCGGCGGCCACGTTTTTCCGTCCGGTGTTCACCGCCACCGGCCCCGACGGCGCGCTGTGGGTGGCCGACATGTGCCGGGGCAGCGTCGAGCATCCCGACTACATGCCCCCCGGAGTGGCGGCGACCGTCGACCACCGGGCGGGTGACGGCGCCGGCCGCATCTGGCGGATCCGCGATCCGGCGCTCGCGCCGCGCCCCTGGGTGCCTCCGGGCGACGCCGTGGAGGCGGTGGCGCTCCTGGCCGATCCCAACGGCTGGCGCCGCGACACGGCGCAGCGCCTCCTCGTCGAGGGGCACTTCCCCGGCGCGGTCGCTGAGCTGGAGCGATTGGTCGCCGTGATCGACGAAGCGCCGGCGACGATTCACGCCCTGTGGGCCCTGGAAGGCCTGGGGGCACTGGAGGCGCGGCACGTCGCCCGGGCCGCCGCCAGCAGCCACGCCCCGGTGCGGGAAACGGCGGCGCGCCTGGCGGCGGAAGCGGTCGGGTGGCGCGATCCCGCCACCGACCGCGGCGCACTGGCGGCCACCGTCGCCGCTCGGCTCGTGGATGATCCCGACGCCCACGTGCGCCTCGCGGCGGTCCTCGATTCCCCGGCCACCACCGCCGCGCTCGCCGCGGCCGCGGTGCGCGGCGATATCGATCGGATCGCCGCCCGGGCCGTCGTGTCTGGCGCCACGGGCCGGGCCCTGCCGCTCCTCGAGGCCCTGGCGGCGGCATCCCCGGATCAGTCCGCCACGGTGGACCGCTGTTGGCTCGTCGAGGCCCTCGCCACGACCGCCACCGGCACCCCGGCCCAGCAGGACGGCCTGCACGCACTCCTCGCCGCGCCGGGCGAACGCCCCGCCTGGTTCGATGTCGCAGCCCTCGCCGGGGTGGTCCGCCGGGTGCCTTTGCCGGGGCCCGCGGAGCGCGAGCGGGTCGCCGGTGCCCTCGACCGCGCCGCCGGGCTGGCTGCCGAACCATCGACCCCACCGCACCTGCGGCAGGCGGCGATCCGCGCCCTGGCGGCGGCGGCCAGCCGCCCTGCGCGTGCGGCTGGACGCGACGACACTCCCGCTGACGACCTCTCGGCCCACGTCCGGCAATGCCTCGCCGGTCTCGGCGCCGGCCACCACCCCCCCGACGTCCAGCGTGCGGCGCTGGTGGCGCTGGCCGGCTGCGGCGACGCGGCCGCGATCGATGCCGTGATCGACGCCCTGCCTGAACGCGAACCGGCGGTGCGCGCCGCAGCCCTGGTCGCCGTCACCGATCGGCGCGACGCCGCGGCCCGACTCGTGGCCGCCATCGACGCCGGCCGGGTGCCAGCGGCCCTCGTGCCGCTCGACCGGCGGGCACTCCTCGCCAAGTCACCTGACGAGGCGCTCCGTACCGCGGCGCGGCGAATCTGGCCGCCGGCGGCACCGGGCGACACCACGGCGCGGATCGGGGAACTGTCGGCTCTGGCGGCCCACGGTGGCGATCTCGACCGGGGGCGCGACGTCTTCGCCCGGCACTGCGCGGCCTGCCACCGCAGCGCGGGCCTGGGCCACTCCGTGGGGCCCGACCTGGCCGAAGCAGCCGACCGGCCGCTGGAGCGGTTGGTGACCGACATCGTCGATCCGAACCGGTCGGTCGAGCCGCGCTTCGAGGCGGCCGTGGTGGTGACCACCGACGGCGAGGTCGTCGACGGGGTGCTCGTGGAGAGCGGGGCCGAGGCGGTGGTCTTGGCCCGCGCCGGCGGGGAACGGCGCGTCGTGCCGCGATCGACCATCGACACCCTCTCCGCCACCGGCCGGTCGTTGATGCCGGAGGGTTTCGGGCGGACGATCCCCACGGTCGAGTTCGTCGACTTGATCGAGTTCCTGCGCGACGGTCGCCCCGTGCCGCGCACTCCCTGAGCGGTGGTCCCACCCCGCGCCGTCGTTTCCGAGGAGGCCCCATGCCCCTGTCCGCCCGTTCCGTCGTCGTGAGCCTGCTCGTCGGGCTGTCCATCGCCGCCACGACCGGCAACGCCCGCGGGGAGGACGTCCGGCTCCGTCCTCCCAAGGACCTCGACGGCTATTTCCCCTTCCAGCCCCCGGCCACGCTCCCCGCCTGGGAGGCGCGGCGCGAGGAGGTGCGGCGCCGGATCCTGGTGGCACAAGGGTTGTGGCCCGAGCCGGCGAAAGGCGACCTGGCGGCGTCGATCCACGGCACGATCACCAAGGGGCCGGCCGCCGTGGGCAACGAGGGCACGACGGGCTACACCGTGTCGCGGGTGTCGTTCCAGAGCCTGCCCGGCCTGTTCGTCACCGGCAACCTCTACCGACCCGCCGGACTCGCCGTGGGCCAACGCGTCCCCGCGGTCCTCTTCGCCCATGGCCACTGGAAGGATGCCCGCCTGTCCGACCAGGACGCCGCCGCGGTGCGGCGCGAGATCGCCGCCGGCGAGGAGCGGTTCGAGCAGGGGGGGCGGAGCCGTTTCCAGTCGCTGTGCGTCCAGGCGGCCCGGATGGGGTGTGTCGTCTGGCAGTGGGACATGCTCTCCGATTCCGACGCGGTGCAGTTTTCCCGGGAGCTCGTCCACGGCTTCGCCCAGCAGCGGCCGGAAATGAACACCGTGACGCGCTGGGGCCTGTTCAGCCCCCAGGCGGAATCGCACCTCCAGAGCATCATGGGGCTGCAGACCTGGAACGCCATCCGCTCGGTGGACTTCATCCTCTCACTTCCGGAGGTCGACCCGACCCGGATCGCGGTCACCGGCGCCAGCGGCGGCGGCACGCAGACGATGCTCCTCGCGGCGGTCGATCCGCGGATCGCGCTCTCCGGCCCGATGGTGATGGTGAGCACGGCGATGCAGGGGGGCTGCACCTGCGAGAACGCCTCGCTGCTCCGCATTGGCACAGGCAACGTGGAGTTCGCGGCCCTGGCGGCGCCGCGCCCGCAGATCATGAACACCGCCGACGACTGGACGAAGGAGCTGGCAACGAAGGGATTCCCCGACCTCCAGGCGCTCTACGCCCTCGCCGGGGCCCGCGACAACGTCGCCCTGAAACGCGGCGAGCACTTCCCCCACAACTACAACGCCGTCTCGCGGTCGGCCTTCTTCACATTCCTCAACCGCCACTTCGGCCTCGGCCTGCCCGAACCGGTCGTGGAGCGCGACTACGAACCACTCCCGCGCGCGCAACTCACGGTGTGGGATGCCGACCATCCCGCGCCGCGCGCCGCCGACCCGGAATTCGAACGTGATCTGCTCGCGCGGCTCACCGCCGAGTCGGATGCCACCCTGACCGCGGCGGCCAGCACGGTGGCGGGGCTCCGCGACGTGCTCCTTCCCGGCTGGGAGACGGTGATCGGCCGCACGTTCGCCACCGCCGGCGACGTCACCTGGGAGATGGCCGACAAGACGGACGACGCCGGGGTCGTCCGCATGGCCGGGAAGCTCGTCAATACCACACATGGCGAAGAGGTGGGCGTGTGCTGGCTCCACCCGCGCACCTGGAACGGGAGCGTCGTGATCTGGCTCGACGACGGTGGGAGCGCGGCCCTCGCCGCCGGCATGGGTCCGCCGGCGCCCGTCCGCGATCTCCTCGCGGCGGGTACGACGGTCGTGGCCGCCGACCTCTTCTCACCGCCGGCGGATGCCGACGGCCGCCAGCGCGTGGTGAAGAATCCGCGCGAGTTCGCCGGGTACACCTACGGCTACAACCACACCCTCTTCGCCCAGCGCACCCACGACGTGCTCACCCTGATCCGCTTCGTGCGGACGTCACGGGTCGGCGATCATCCGCCGCCTACCTCGGTAGCGCTGGTCGGGCTGGGGAGCCACGGCCCGATCGCCGCCGCGGCGCGGGCCGTGGCCGGCGACGCGCTCGACCGGGTGGCCCTCGACACGGGCGGATTCCGTTTCTCGACTACCGCGACGCCGCGTTCCTTCCCGGTGCCGGCAAGTACCTCGACATCCCCGGCCTGCTCGCCGCGGCCGCGCCACGGCCACTGTGGCTGGCGGGTGAGGCCACCGTCCCGGGGGTGGCGAGCGCGGCGGCACAGGCCACCGGTGGCGAAGCCTCGGTCACGCTTTTCGCCGGCGAGCGTTCCATGGCACCGGCTGCCGCTGCCGCCTGGGTGGCGCGGTGAGCGCGCCCGGCGCCGGCGCTGCGGTGCCGCACGGCGCCGCCCCGCTCGGGGTGGGCATCGAGATCGGTGGGACGAAACTGCAGACGTCGCTGGTCGGCAAGGACGGCGCGGTGCACTCGCGCCGCGCGGACCGGGTCGATCCGGCGGCCGGCGCTGCCGGTATCCGCGACGCCCTGGCGGGACACCTCGCCGGGCTGCTCGACGCGGCACGGGCCGCCGGCTGGCGACCAGCCGCGGTGGGCATCGGCTTCGGCGGCCCGGTGGACCGCAGCCGGGGAGTCGTGGCGACGAGTTTCCACGTCGGCGGCTGGGGGCAATTCCCACTCGCGGCCTGGGTGGCCGAGCAGGTCCGAGGTCCCCTCGGTGACGTCCCCTGCATGCTGGAAAACGACTCCAACGCCGCCGCGCTGGCGGAGGCGACGCACGGCGCCGGCCGCGGCGCCCGCGTGGTGGTCTACTCCAACTCCGGCAGCGGGATCGGTGCCGGTCTGGTGATCGACGGCCGCCTCTACCGGGGCCGGACGAGCGGGGAGATGGAACTGGGGCACCTCCGCGTGGGCGCCGACGGCGGCATCCTCGAGGAAGTGGCCTCCGGCTGGGCCCTCGACCGCGCGGTGCAGGCGGCGGTGCTCCGCGATCCGACGGGTCCCCTGGGCCGGGTGGCGGCGGAGCTGGTCGGGGCCCCCACCGCCCGCTTGTTGCCGGCGGCCCTCGCTGCCGGCGACACGGTCGCCACCGGGATCCTCCAGGCCGCGGCCAGCGCCTATGGGCTGGCCCTGTCCCACGCCGTCCACCTCCTCAATCCCGACGTGATCGTCCTCGGGGGTGGTGTGGCCGCTCTCGGGGAACCCTGGCGTTGCGCTGTCGCCGACCGGCTCGACGCGCTCCTCATGGGCCCGCTGCGACCAGCGCCACCCGTGCGGCTGGCACACCTGGGGGAAGACGTCGTTCCGGTGGGGGCGGCACTGGCAGCGCTGACCGAGTCTGGCGGCAGCCACGGGGTCGGCTGATTGTGACCAGGGCCACGGGGCCAGCCGTTTGTGGCCAGGGCCGCGGTGGGACATGATCGGGTAATGCTGTCACGCCCCGGAGAGCCACGATGAGTTCCATGCCCCTCACCGCCTGGATCACCTCCTACGTCGCCGGGCAGAGCCGGGCCCTCGAGTCGGTGCCTGCCGCAGAGATCGCCGCCGTCATCGACATCGTCCGCCGCGCGGGCCGCGACGGGCGGCGGATCTTCGTCTGTGGCAACGGTGGCAGCGCCGCCAACGCCGCTCATTTCGTCACCGACCTGGGCAAGAACGCCTCGGAGGCCGCCGGCCGCCCCTTCCGGGTGCTGTCGCTGGCCGACAACGTGTCGTGGATGACCGCCATCGGCAACGACTACGCCTACGACGACGTTTTCGTCCGCCAACTCGTCAACCACTCGAGCCCCGGTGATCTGCTCATCGTGACGAGCGTCAGCGGCAGTTCCCCGAACCTTGTCAAGGCGGCCGAGTTCGCCCGCCGCGAGGGTCTGACCACGGTGGCGCTGGTCGGGGGAAAACGCGGCCGGCTGGCCGAGATCGCCGACCACATCCTCGTGGTCGGTGACACGCATTACGGCCGAGTCGAGGACGCCCAGATGAACATCCTCCACATGATTTGCTACGCGGTCGTGGAACTGGGGGGCTGAAGCACGGCCCGCGCCGTCTGGCGCTGCCCCCCTGCGGCATTGCTCAGGGGGCGCCTGGCACCACCCCGGTCCCTCCGCGCCGCCGGAGTGGAGTGATTCGCACCAGCCCCCCTGGGGCGATCGGCCCCAGAGCGGCCTTCCGGCCGTGCGGTGCGAAACCCTGCCGGGCGCGTGACCGCTGTTTTTCAAGGGCTTCAAGGCCTCTTTTCCCTGTGATCTCTGCGCCGTCCCCCGAGACGCCGGAGATTGGTACGCCGTGTGCTGTTTGTGGCTCTCCGGGGCAGTTCGCCTCGCCCGCCGGATGGATCGACGGGTGCGGCAGCGGTGTCAACACGAGTCTGAGGGAGTGCACGCCCATGCGTTCGATGCCGTCGCGGGTGGATTTCGTCCGGAGTTTGTCCAGAGGGTTGATGATCCAATTGTGCACGCTGGCGACCCTCGCCGTCGGCTGGTGCGGGGCTGCGGTCGCGGGCACGGTCACCACGTACACGAGCAAGTCGGCCTTCCTGTCGGCCTTGCCCTATTCCTACGACAACCAGACCGCCAGCACGCTGGGGCTGGGCAACCTCGGGGCTTCGAAGTCCTTTTCCAACGGCACCTTCTCCTACACCGCCTCCTCTCCGGGAGGCCTGTACGGCATCGGTCAAGCCGGTTCGGCCCAACTCTCGACCAACAGTTCCCCCGACCCGATGCTCTTCAACGGTTTCGCGAACACGATCAACGACCCGTTCATCCATGGTGCCAACGGGATCCAGGCGTTCGGCGGCAACTTCTACCTGACGAACACGTCGGAGAACTTCGTCTCGGGCACGATGTCGTTCACGTACCGCCTTGTCGACGAGGCGTTCGACCGCACCCTCTCGCTCGGGGTCTCGAGCACGAACCAGTTCTTCGGCATCGTGAGCCCTGCGGGGATCGCCTCGTTCCGACTCGACGCGGTCGGAACCGGCTCGCTCTACAACACCACCAACGACGTCGTCGTGGGTGTGGTGCCGGAGCCCTCGACGCTCGTCATGGCGGGCATCGGGTTGGTGGGTGCCTGCGTGGCGGGGAGGCGGCGGAAGCGCCGGCTCGCCATGGCTCTCCTGCTGCTTTCCTGCACGGGTGTCGCGGCCAACTCGATCCGCCTGCCGGGCATGGAATCGGGCGCGGGGTTCAACTCCGTGGTGCGGGTTGCCTGATACCCAGGACCAATCCTCACCGGATCGCCCTCCCCCGGGCCAGGGGGCGGCCACTGCTGCGGGCGGTTTTCACGGTGTGCCGGCGGCGATTACACTCGTCCGCAGGTGGGGTGGTGTCGCGGCGGGGCGCACAGCGGCTTCCCGACACGATCATCACCCATGACCCCGCGAGACCATTTCCAGCAACCGTGAATCGGTTCCCGGTTTTTTCCCGGGACGATCTGCCGCCCCCGCCATCCGCCGAGTGGAGATACCCATGGCCGAAGGTTCCCCGATCACGGTGCCGCCCCAGTCCGCCAGCCGTTTGATCCTCCCCCGCGGCAATCGCCGTGCGTTCCTCGGTGCCGGGGCCCGGGGCCTCGCCGCCGGTGCCGCCGGTGGCCTCCTCGCCATGCGCGCTCCCGCGGTCCACGCCGCGGGCAGCGATCAGATCCCGGCCGCGCTCATCGGGTGCGGTGGGCGAGGCGGCGGCGCGGCGGTCGACGCCCTTTCGGTGTCGGGCAAGCCGGTGAAGATCGTCGCCCTGGCCGACGTCTTCAAGGACCGGGCCGAGATCGTGCGCCGCTCGATCACCGAGCAATTCAAGGACCAGGTCGACGTCTCCGACGACCGGGTGTTCATCGGATTCGACGCCTACGACAAGGCGATCGAGTCGCTGGCCCCCGGCGGGATCGCCATTTTCGCCACGCCCGTGGCCTTCCGGGCGGCCCACTTCGCCAAGGCGATCGAGAAGGGCTGCCATGTGTTCATGGAGAAGCCGGTCTCGATCGACGGGCCGAGCACGAAGCGGATCATCGAACTGGCCGCCAAGGCCGACGCGAAGAAGCTCAAGGTGGGAGTCGGCCTGATGTGCCGGCACTGCGACCGCCGCCGGGAGCTCTTCGACCGGCTCCGCGCCGGCGAGGCGGGGGAACTGATGGACTTCCGCGGCTACCGCATGCACACGCCGGCACAGAGCTTCGAACTCTTCCCCGGCCCGCCCGAGGGCCTCAGCGAACTCCTCTGGCAGATCCGCCGCTTCCACGGCTTCCTCTGGGCAAGCGGCGGCATCTTCAGCGACTACTACGTCCACCACATCGACGAGGTGTGCTGGATGAAGGGGGGCTGGCCGGTGAAGGCCGAGGCCACCGGTGGCCGCCACTACAAGGGGCGCCTCGACGACCAGAACTTCGACAACTACTCGGTCGAATACACCTTCGACGACGGCACGAAGTTCTTCTACTCCGGCCGGCACACGAAGAACTGCGACCAGAAGTTCGGCGTCTTCGGCCAGGGCACGAAGGGGGCCTTCACGATCTCCGCCAGCGGCCACTCCCCGGCGAAATGTGCCATCTACAAGGGGCAGAAGTCGGAGAAGGAAAACCTCGTGTGGACGGCCGAGCAGCCGGAGCCGAACCCCTACCGCCGCGAGTGGGAGCACCTCGTCGCCGCGATCCTCGCCGACGAACCCTACAACGAAGCGGTCCGCGGCGCCGAGGCGAGCCTTGCCACGGCGATGGGACGCGTCGCCGCCCACACCGGCAAGGCGGTGACCTTCGACGAGCTCCTCAACAGCCCCGACGACATGACGGCCGGCGTCGCCGCCTTCACCGCCGACTCGAAGCCACCGGTCACGCTCGGACCCGATTTCACCTACCCGGTGCCGATGCCGGGCCGGTTCAAGTACGAGTACCACGACTGACCGGCCCCCCACCGCACGCCGGGGGTGGGGGCAGTCGCTGGGATGCCCGGGCTGGCGGGCGCAGCACCACCGGTATCGCACGAGCGGAATCCCATGCGCCCGATCGTCCAGATCTCCCTCGACCTCACCGACCTCGACGAGGCCCTGCGGACGGCGGCCATGGCCCTGGCCGCCGGCGTCGACTGGCTCGAGGCCGGCACGCCCCTGATCCTCGCGGAGGGACTGCACGGCGTGCGCGCGCTGCGGCAGGCGTTTCCCGGCGTACCGATCGTCGCCGACCTGAAGACGATGGACGGTGGCTACCTCGAGGCCGAGATGATGGCCAAGGCGGGAGCCACGCACGTCGTGGTGATGGCCCGGGCGCACGAGGAGACCGTCAAGTGCGTCGTCCGCGCCGGGGCCGACTTCGGCGTCGAGGTGATGGGTGACAACATGGTCTGCCCCGACATGGTGGCCGGGGCGAAGTGGCTCGAGGACCTCGGTTGCGACTACATCGTCCACCATGTCGGCTATGACGAGCGGCGCGGCATCGCCGCCGCCGGCCGGCGGATGCCCAGTCCGCTCGACCAGCTCCGCGAGGTGGTGGCCGCCGTCTCCGTCCCGGTGCAGGCGGTGGGGGGCCTGTCGCTCGAGCAGGCGATCGCCTGCCCCTCCCACGGCGCGCCGCTGGTGGTGCTCGGCGCGCCCTTGTCGATCGATGCCGATGCGTTCCGCACCGCTGACGGCGACCTCGCCGCCTCGCTGCGGATGATCTGTGACGCCGTCCATTCCCAAGACGTGCCGCCCCGCCCCGGCCGGGCTTGACCCCTCGGCCCCGGAACGGTGGCGGCCCCGCTGACCCACGCTGACCCCGGGCCGACCGGGCCCAGGAGACACGCCCATGCCCGCTGCGGTCGTCAACTTCGCCCCCGCGAAGGGCTCGGTCGAACTCCGCGAGGTCGGCCCCCCGGAGATCGGGCCGCACGATGTGCTCCTCGAGGTGCAAAACGTCGGGGTCTGCGGCAGCGACCTCCACCAGTGGAGCGGCGACCACTCGTGGCAGGTCAACTACCCGGTCGTCCTCGGCCATGAGTTCGGCGGCACGATCGCCGCGGTGGGCACGGACGTGGAGGGCTGGCAGTGCGGCGACCGGGTGGTGAGCGAGACGGCCGCGGTGATCAGTGCCGACAGCCCGCTGACACGCCGCGGACTCTACAACCTCGATCCCACCCGCAAGGGCTTCGGCTACGGCGTCAACGGCGCCATGACGCGCTTCGTGCGCGTGCCGGCGCGGATCCTCCACCGTGTGCCCGAGGGCCTGCCGTTCGAGCAGGCGTGCCTCACCGAGCCCTGCTGCGTGGCCTACAACGCCACCGTGAAGAACGCCCGCATCGAACCGGGTGACCGCGTCGTCGTCCTCGGCCCCGGCACGATCGGCATCCTCTGCGCCGCGATGGCGCGGCTGTGCGGCGCGGAGGTGGCGGTGGTCGGCCTCGAGGCCGACAGGGGGAGGCTCGCCGTGGCCCGGGCCTACGGCTGCGAGGCGGTGATCGGCAACGTGAAGGACTGGGCCTGTGCCCGCGACGGGCTCGGGTGCGACGGCGTCATCGACGCGGCCGGCGTCAGCGCCACGCTCGCCACCGCGCTCGACGTCGTCCGCCCCGCCGGTTGGATCAGCAAGGTGGGCTGGGGGCGCCAGCCACTGGGGATCTCCCTCGATCCGCTGGTGCAGAAAAACGTCACGCTCCAGGGGAGCTACAGCCACAACTGGCCGATCTGGGAGCGCGTGCTCGCGCTGCTGGCCAGCGGCCAACTCGACGTCAAGCCGATCATCGGGGGCGTGTGGCCCCTCGAGCAGTGGCACGAGGCCTTCGAGCGGATGCACTCCGGCGCCGTCGTGAAGAGCGTCCTCGCCCCGGTGTGAGGCAGGAGTCGGGAAGTCGCGTGGTCGCCGCCCATCCGCCGCTGGTGATCGACAACGGGACCCTCGTGTTTCCCGACCGCCTCGTGCCCGGCGGCACCGTCGTCTGCCACGACGGTCGGATCGTCGGCCTGGGCCGCCGGCCCGCGCTCCCCGTCGCGGCGTGCCGGATCGACGCCCGGGGTGGCTACATCACCCCCGGCTTCGTCGATCTCCACGTCCACGGTGGCGGGGGAGCCGACTTCATGGACGCCACCCCGGCCGCGGTGCGCCGCGTGCTCGACACCCACGCCCGCCACGGCACGACCACCCTCTTTCCCACCACCACGACCGGTTCGCCGGAGCGCATCGCGGCGATGCTCGGAGCCTGTCGCCAGGTGCGCGACGCCTGGGCGCCGGTGCACGGCGCGCGGATCGCGGGGGTCCACGTCTATGGACCCTATTTCGCCGCCGACAAGGTGGGCTGCCATCCCGTCGCCGGGCGCCGCGATCCCGTCGCGGCGGAATACCGCGACTGGTTCCGCGACGACCTGGTGCGGATCGCCACCTGCGCCGCCGAGTTGCCCGGCGCCAAGGCGTTCTTCCGTGCCGCGGCCCGGCGGGGCTGCCTGGTCACCTGTGGGCACTCCAACGCCACCTGGTCGGAGATGGCGGCCGCGTTCCGCGCCGGAGTCCGGCACGTCGATCACTTCTGGTGCGCGATGAGTTCGGTGGCCTCGCTGCGGGCCCGCTGCGGGACGCCGATGCAGGCCGGCATGGAGCAGTTCGTGCTCGCCACCCCCGCCATGAGCACCGAGGTGATCGCCGACGGCGCCCACCTCTCCCCGGAACTCCTCGCGTTCGCCCTCTTGATGCTCGGCCCCGGCCGGCTGTGCCTGGTCACCGACGCCAGTCGGGCTCTCGACATGCCCCCCGGCCGCTACCGTTTCGGCCACGTCGACGAGGGGTCGTGGTTCGAAAGCGACGGGTCGGTGGGGCGTGCCGGCGGGGCCCTGGCCAGCTCCACGGTCGGGATGGACCACTGCGTCCGCGCGATGCATGCGGCCACCCGTGCCGACCTTTCCACGGTCGTCCGCCTTGCGAGCCTGACCCCGGCCGAGCGGGCCGGTATCGCCACCGACACCGGGAGCCTGGAGGTCGGCAAACGGGCCGACATCGTCATCCTCTCCCGGCGGCTGGCCGTGCGCCGGACGATCATCGGGGGTGTGGTGCGGGCGACGTGACGCCTGGAGCCCACCGCGGGGCGGTATCATCGGATCTCGTCTCCGGGAGCAGTGCCATGCGGCTGGCCGACAAGGTGGTGATCGTCACCGGTAGCGCGACCGGCATCGGGCGCGGCATCGCCCTCCGCTCCGCCGCCGAGGGGGCGCGGGTCGTGGTCCACGGTCTGGAAGCCGACCTGGTCGCCGAGACCGTGGCCGCGATCGGCACCGATGCCACCGGGGCGGCGCGGGCCGTGGGTGATGTCGGCGAACTCGCCGCTCCCGACTGCCCGCGCCGACTCGTGGCGCTGGCCGTGGACCGCTTCGGCCGCCTCGACGCCCTCGTCAACAACGCCGCGGCCGTCGTCACCGGCGACATCCACTCGACCGACGCGGCGCTCTTCGAGCGCATCATGCGCGTCAACGCACTGGTGCCGCTGCTGACCATCCAGGCGGCGCTCCCCCACCTCCGCGCCACGCGCGGCTGCATCCTCAACATCGGCAGCGTGAACGCCTGGTGCGGCGAGGCCAACCTCCTCCCCTACGCGATGTCAAAGGGGGCGCTGATGACGCTGACGCGCAACCTCGGCGACGTCCTCTTCCGCGAGGAGGGGATCCGCGTCAATCAGATCAATCCCGGCTGGGTGCTCACCGAGAACGAGTCGCGCCGCAAACAGGCCCAGGGCTTCGCTCCCGACTGGCCGGCCCGCGTCCCGGCGGAGTTCGCCCCGGCGGGGCGCCTGTTCTCCCCGGCGGAGATCGCCGCCATCGCCGTCGCCTTCCTCGCCGACGAGGCGGGGCCGGTGAGCGGACAGGTCTGCGACCTGGAGCAGTATCCGTTCATCGGCCGGAATCCGCTCAAAGCGATC
>RFRL01000106.1 GCA_009924545.1 Planctomycetia bacterium
CGGACGCGAAGACGGCCGCGCCGGAAACGCGGCAAGCGAGGCGACCATGCGGGCACCCGGGGCGTGGCAGCGTACGTGTTCGCACGTACACTACTCCCGGGAAGGGCTCGGTGCACCGCCCGGCCGGGCTCGGGAGCGGCCGGGCTTGACGAGGCCCGGAACCATTCCGAAGGGTACCGGGGCCTGGAAATCCCCGCGCCGACCAGCCCGGCCCGCACCCGTCAGCGACCAGCCTGGGCCCACATGCAACTCACCGACCGGACAACGGTTGCGAAAGTGCCATTGACCGGGCTATCCTCCGGACACGAGGTCACAATAAAGCCGCCAGCAACTCCGATGCCCGATCGTTGTGAACGCTTGCGATTCGGGATATCCTCGACGGCTCGCGGCGGCAGAGGGTCGGTCGCGCACACGCCGCCGATGCAAAAGCCGTAGCCCCAGTGGATATCGGGCATGGCGAGGCTGGCGGTCTGGATGCCGGGCAGGCAGGCGACGTTGGCCACCTGCTCCGGTGCCCGGTCGCTCCGCAGCTGCGGGATCAGCCGCTCGTCGGCGAAGATGAGACCGTCGACGAGCATGCCCGGTTTGTAGGCCTTCGGGATCCGCCACGTGCAATCATCCACGGGCTCGAGCGGACCGGCGAAGCCGTGGTCGGGGGCAGTGTGGTGAGCCGTGTCGGCCATGGGCGGTTCTTTCCGAGAGGCTTGGGGCAATCCTACGCCGCCGACGTGATCGGCGACGGCGATCCACCGCGATCAAATGTCGACGATCAGCGTGGCTTCCCAGCCCACGGCCGTTTCGACGACCGACAACTCGTGCTGGGTGATCGCCTTGATTTCGTGCGCGAGCAAGTGCCGGACCGGATCGTAGGGTTCGCCATACGCGGTGGCATGGAGGCCGGCGGCGTCGATGGTCACGTCGAAGCTGCAGAACAGCATGCGGCGGAGTTCGAAAGCCGCGTGCAATTCGCTGATCCAGTCGAAGAGCAGCCACATGGGGTCCGTGCCGGCCACGTGAAACCGCTCGGCGCGGTCGGACTGGGGCTGAATCTGGCTCAGGTCGCCGGCGATGACCTCGAACAGGCCGCAGGCGGCGTCGGCCATCAGCAATTCCAACGTCGGCGCGGTGACCCGCAGGCCGAGGTCCGCCGTGTGTTCGACAATCTCGTGCATGCGTGATGTCCGGGAGCGGGGCCGAGTTCTCGAGCGGCACGGTCTGCGAGGCTGTACCGCGGATCGATGCCGCGAATCATACGTGACCATGCGGCTTCGTATCCGGCGGCGACCTACCCCCTCGCGATTGCTATACTTCCCCCGACATTTTCCGCCACACCTTCGGGGAACCGTCCATGCGAAGCCTACCACCATTCCGTTCGACGCTGGTGCCGTGGGCCTGCCTGCTTGCGATGTTCGCAGGCACACCGCCGATCGCCGCCGAACCAACGCCGCCGCGGGCTGGCGTCACGCAACCACGCAGCGGCACGACGAATGCGTTCGGTTCGGGAACGCTCACGCACCGGTCCGACGGCACGAGCAGTCAGACACGGCCATTTGGCTCCGGTTCGATCACGACTGAACGCGGTCGTGGTGGCAAGACCGTGACGGGCCATACGCAGAAGTTCGGCAGCGGCACGATCACCCGCTGGTCCGACGGTACGACCACCGAGACACGGCCTTTCGGTTCGGGAACACTCACCACGGAACGCGGCCGGAACGGCCAGACCGTGACCGGACACACCCAGAAGTTCGGGAGTGGCACGATCACCAACAGGTCGGACGGCTCGAGCACCCGGACACAGCCCTTCGGCAGCGGGACGCTCCAGCGGGACCAGCCTGGAGCGAACCAGGGCGGCGGCACCAGGCGTTGATCGGCGGTTCGAGACGGCTCCGCGAGGACCTGGGCGATCCCAGGTGGCTGGGAAAGGCTGGCCGCAGCCGACTCGTTCAAAAGACGGCCAAAAGCGATCGCCCACGGTCGCCCTGTTGAGTTCCCCAGGACCAGGGGCCGATACTAAGGACACGAGAGAGGCAGGGCTTGTGCGTTCGCTTGTCGGCATCATCACGACCATCGCGACGGTGATTCACTTCACCTTCGGCTGCTGTCTGCACCCCTGTCATGCCGGAGGGCGGGGCGATTGCGGAGCGCATGGGATCGAGGCGGCGGTATACGAAGACTGCTGCCATGCCCACGACGACGACCATGCAGACGCAGGATGCGAGTCTGAAGGCGGCCCCTGCGGCCACGAGGGAGCAAGCCTCGCCGCAGCCTCAGCCTGCGATGCCTGCCATGGCTGCGAGGGGTGTCACTGCGCGGCGACAGCCAGCGAAACAGGCACGACGCTTCCATGGCCGCAGGCGGAAGCGATCGTCGTGCCTGTCGGCGACGGCGCGGCGATCACGCCGTTCGCGGAACGGCGTGGAAAGCAGCCTCCCGACCCGCATGTCCATCCGTGCTCCGGGCGGCAAGCGCTCTTCGAGCGATTCCTGATCTGACTTTCTCCGCGCGGCCTCACTGGTCGCGCGTTCTCTCGGCTTCGCCCATCGCGAACCCTCGTCGGGTCGCAGGCCGCAGGCAGGTGCCGCGTCTCATCGGGCTCGAAGGTCTCCAGCACGCGCAGGCGCGTCCATGACGGCAACCACCACATCCAATCCGCTCCTTCGGCTTCTGTCCCTGGTGCCACTCCTGTTCGTCGCCCTCGGGCTGACGGGAGCAGCGACCTATTGGCGCTGGCCCCAGCCCGCTCGTGATCGCGTGATCCGAATGCTGGGCGGTATTCCTGCCGATGGCGCGTCGCCTATCGCCGCAACCGAAGATGAAGCGCACGCCGACGATCATGCCCACGACCATGACCATGACCATGACCATGACCATGAGGGACATGTCGAAGAACATTCGCTGGAACTGAGCGAACAGGCCCGCCGCAGCATCGGCCTCCGCGAGGGTGACATCGCCCTGACGACGTTTTATCGCACGATCAGCCTCCCCGGCATCGTCGTGGAACGCCGCGGCCGCTCCAGGCTCACGATTATCGCCCCGATCACCGGTTCCGTGACGAACATTTTCGTCACGGAAGGGGAGGCGGTCGCCCCGGATCAACCGCTCTTCGAGCTGCGACTCACCCACGAGGAAATCGTGCAGGCTCAGGCCGATCTTCTCAAAACCACGGAGGAGGTGGACGTCGTCCGTCGGGAGATCGCCCGCCTCGAAGGGATCGGCCCGGAAGGAATCGTCGCGGTCAAAACCATCCTCGAGCGCAGGTATGAGCTCCAGAAACTCGAGGCGATCCGCACGGCACAGCGGCAGGCGCTGATGCTTCACGGACTCTCCGAGCAGCAGGTCGACGATATCCTCACGAAACGCAGGCTGCTCGGCTCGGTCGTCGTCCGGGCACCGGCGGCAGCCGGACAGACGCCCCGCTCGGGCGAAGAGGTCATCCTGCTGGTCCAGGAACTCGGCGTCGAGCGCGGCCAGCACGTGACGGCCGGCGACACGCTCGCCATCCTCGCCGATCACAAGACACTGCTCGTCGAGGGCGAGGCGTTCGAACAGGACATCCCGCAGATCACGCAGGCCGCCGCCGACAATCGGCCGGTGGTCGCGGTCCTGGAATCGAGGGCCGGTCCGCAACAGAAGGTCGACGGCCTGCAGATCGCGTACGTGGCCAACCGCATCGATACCGATTCGCGGGCGCTCCATTTTTACGTCCAGCTGCAGAATGAGGTCGTCCGCGACAAGCCGGGCGATGCCAATACCCGTTTCGTCGAATGGCGGTACAAGCCGGGCCAGAGAATGCAGCTCCGCGTACCGGTGGAGGAGTGGACCGACCGGATCGTGCTGCCTACCGAGGCGGTCGCCCAGGATGGCGTCGAGAGCTATGTGTTCCGCCTCAACGGCGACCACTTCGACCGGCAGGCCGTCCACGTCGAGCATCGAGACCCGCAGTGGGTCGTGGTCGCGAACGACGGAACGCTGTTTCCTGGTGACCGTGTCGCCCTCTCGGCCGCCCAGCAGCTTCAGCTGGCGCTCAAGAACAAGTCGGGCGGGGCGATCGATCCGCACGCCGGCCACCAGCACTGATCCCCTGCCCGCCCGAAAACACCGCCGACTCTCGAACGTGATCCATGCTCAACGCGATCATCAAGAACGCCCTCCGCTTCCGCCTGCTCACGATCGTCCTGGCGATCGTCCTGATGGCGTACGGTAGTTTCACGCTCTCCGGTCTGCCGATCGACGTGTTCCCGGATCTGAATCGTCCGCGGGTCACGATCATGACCGAGGCACCTGGCCTCGCCCCGGAGGAGGTCGAGACGCTGATCACGTTTCCCCTGGAATCGGTGCTCAACGGCGCCACGGGGGTGCAGGCCGTGCGGAGCTCCTCCGGCGTCGGCCTCTCGGTGATCTACGTCGAGTTCGGCTGGGGAACCGACATCTACGTGGACCGGCAGATCGTGGCGGAGAAGATCGCGCTGGCCCTCGACCGTATGCCCAAGGGCGTTCGGCCCCAACTCGCCCCGATCTCCTCGATCATGGGCCAGATCATGCACGTGGGCATGTACAGCGAAACCGGGGCCACGCCGCCGATCGAGGTGCGCACGCTGGCCGACTGGGTGGTGCGTCAGCGGCTGCTGACGATTCCCGGCGTCGCGCAGGTCGTCACCATGGGGGGCGGTCGAAAGCAGTTCCAGGTGCTCGTCGATCCGTCGCTGCTCTTGAAATACGGCATCAGCCTCGCCGAAGTGGAGTCGGCCGTGCAGGCGAGCAACTCCAATGCCACGGGCGGCTACCTGAACCAGGGGGGCAACGAGTTGCTCGTGCGATCGCTCGGCCGCATCCAGTCGTTGAACGATCTGACGAGCGTGGTCATCAAGGCGACCGGCGACCGGCCGGTCGTGCTCGGGCAGGTAGCGAGGGTGGCCGAGGCGGCGCAGGTCAAGCGGGGAGACGCGGCGGTCAACGGACTCCCCGCGGTCATGCTGGTCGTCGCCAAGCAGCCGGGCGCCGACACGCGGAGGCTGACGGACGACATCACGAAGGCGCTCGAGGAACTCCGCCCCTCCCTGCCGGACGACATCCGGATCAATCCGGAACTCTACCAGCAGAAAACCTTCATCGATCTGAGCATCCGCAACGTCATCGAGGCGCTGCGCGACGGCGGCGTGCTCGTCGTCATCGTGCTCTTTCTCTTCCTGCTCAACTTCCGGACGACCTTCATCACGCTCACGGCCATTCCGCTCTCCATCGTGATCACCGGGCTGGTCTTCAAGTGGCTGGGCATGTCGATCAACACGATGACGCTGGGGGGGCTGGCGGTGGCGATCGGCGAGCTCGTGGACGACGCGATCGTCGACGTGGAGAACATCTTCCGGCGGCTGCGAGAGAACAGGCAGCTGCCCCGGCCGAAGTCGCCACTGCGGGTGGTCTACGAGGCGAGCAGCGAGGTGCGAAACTCCATCGTGTTCAGCACGATCCTCGTGGTCCTGGTGTTCGTACCCCTGTTCGCTCTGGAAGGCATGGAGGGGAAACTGTTCACGCCGCTGGGCATCGCCTACATCGTCTCCATCATGGCGTCGCTGGTCGTGTCGTTGACCGTGACTCCGGTGCTGTCGTACTGGCTGCTGCCCCGTGCGCAATTCATGGATCACGAGCAGGACGGATTGCTACTCCGCATCCTCAAGACGCTTGCGGGCTGGGCGATCCGCATCAGCGTGCGGTATCCGGCCCCCATCCTGCTGGCCGTGGCGGCGGCGGTGGCCGTCAGCATCGGCGTGGTCACCCAACTGGGCCGCGACTTTCTGCCGCCGTTCAACGAAGGCTGCGTGCAGGTCAACGTGCTCCTGCCCCCGGGCACGTCGCTCGAGACGTCGAACGCGATCGCCGGCATGGTGGACCAGCGGATCAAGGGCGTGAAGGGCGTGCTCAACTTTGGCCGGCGCACGGGCCGCGCTGAACTCGACGAGCACGCCGAGGGAGTGAATGCATCCGAGATCATCATCAGCTTCGATCCGCATTCGGGCCGCGGCCGTGAAGAGGTGCTTGAGGAACTCCGCAAAGAGCTGACGCAGGTGCCCGGCGTCGTCGTGTCGGTCGAGCAGCCGCTCGCGCACCTCATCAGCCATATGCTCTCGGGCGTCAAGGCGCAGGTGGGCATCAAGCTGTATGGCGACGACCTCGACCTCCTCCGCCGCACGGCCGAGCAGATGAAGGCCGCCATCACCGGCGTGCCTGGCGTCAAGGACCTGATGGTCGAGCAGCAGGTCGAGATCCCGCAACTCCAGATCCGGCTCAAACGGGACAAGCTCATGCAGTACGGCCTGACCGCCGACGACATCAACGATTTTCTCGAGACCGCGATGAACGGAAAAACGGTTTCGGAAATCGTGCAGGGGGAGCGGAAATTCGACCTCGTCGTGCGGCTCGACGATCCCTACCGGGTCGACGTGGAAGCCCTGCGGCGACTCTCCATCAACCTGAAGGCAGGAGGCCGGGTGCCACTCGAGACCGTGGCGGACGTCGCGCAGGGGAGCGGCCCCAACACGATCAACCGGGAGAACGTGCGGCGACGGATCATCATCCAGTGCAACACGGCGGGCCGGGACCTGAACGGCGTCGTGCTCGACATCCAAAAGCGGCTCGAGCCGATCCAAGCCGCCCTCCCCACGGGCTATTTTCTCGAGTACGGAGGCCAGTTCGAGAGCCAGCGGCAGGCGACGAGAATGATCGGCATCCTGAGCCTGGTGTCGCTGGCGGGCATGTTTCTCGCCCTCTACACGCTCTTCCGGTCGACCAACCTCGCCCTCCAGGTGCTGGCAGCGCTCCCCATGGCGGCGATCGGTTCGGTGGCGGCGCTCGTGCTGACGCGCCAGTCTCTCACCGTCGCGAGCATGGTTGGATTCATCTCGCTGTCGGGAATCGCCTCCCGCAACGGCATCCTGTTGATCGCGCACTACCTGCACCTCGTGCGGCACGAGGGGGAGCGATTCACACCGGAGATGGTCGAACGGGCTGGCAGGGAGCGGGTGGCACCGATGCTGATGACCGCTCTCACGGCGGGGATCGCCCTGATCCCGCTCGTGCTGGCGGCCGGTGAGCCCGGCAAGGAAATCCTCTACCCCGTCGCGACGGTGATTCTGGGCGGACTGATCAGTTCGACGCTCCTCGATTTTTTCGTCCATCCGGCACTTTTCTGGTGCTTCGGACGGGTGCAGGCGGAGAAGGCGATGACCGAGGCGGATCGGGACGAACTGGCGGAGGAATGATGAAGGAACCTCGACCCCTTTGGGAGCATCCGATGCGAGCGATGAAGACGGCGTATGGCGTGATGGCGTTGGGACTGGCCGTGGCATGGGCCGCGGGAGGCGTGGCAGCCGTGGCGGCGCAGCCCACGGCAAAGAAAGGCGGGCATGCCCACGCGCATCCGACGGAGGGACCGCATCACGGTTCGCTGATCGAACTCGGCAGGGAGGACTACCACGCGGAACTGGTGCACGATCCTGCGGCCGACACGGTCACGATCTACGTTCTGGACGGAGCGGCGCACGAGGCCGTTCCGATCGACGCCGAACAGCTTACGCTCAACCTGGTCGTCGGCGGCAAACCGCAGCAGTTTCAACTGGCGGCCCAGCCGCAGTCGTCCGACCCGGAGGGCATGTCATCGGCGTTCGGCTGCGTGAGCAAGCCGATGTGCGAGGCCCTCCATGCGAAGGGTACGACGGGCCGCTTGAACGTGAAGATCAAGGGCAAGTTGTTCGTCGGCGCGGTTGGCGGCCACACCCACCCTCACGCGCATTGACGAGCACACCCTGCCTGGTTCCACGGCATCTTCGCGATCAGCATCGCCATACCACAGGTGTCGGTGACGCCTGCGAACACGAGACCGCAGCCGATGAAGGCGGCGAGCCCCAGTCCGATCCGCTGCCATGTGGGGTCGGGGCCAAAGGCGGCCAGTGCCGTTCCAATCGCCACCAGCGACCCGGCGGCGATCCGTACCTGGCGTTCGAGCGACATGACCTTGCGGCCACGGACCACCGGCACGCCCGCCGCCTCGCAGGCCGCCGTCCCGCCTTCGATGCTGATCACGTCCTTGAGGCCGGCGGCCTGCATTTTTTCGCAGGCCTTCTGGCTGCGTGTGCCGGACTTGCAGACGAAATAGACAGGGCCGTTGCCGGCGAGCGACGCGATCTCCTGCGGATCGATGCGGTCGAGCGGCACGTTGTGGGCAAAATCGACGTGCACTTCGCCGAACTCGGCAGGAGTGCGCACGTCGATCAGCGTCACCTTTTCACCCTTGCGGCGGAGATCGGCGAGCGTCGAGGGAGAGATCGTGGCAACCATGGAAACGTCTCCGAGGTGTCGGGAACACGGGCGACCCACTTGACCCTTCAATGATATTGGAATCGGTTCAGGCAGAAAAAGGCCAGCAGGGCTGGGTCTTCAGAACGGCGCAACCGGCCGTCCACGAGGAGAACGCCGGGCCATCCCCCCGAAACGGGCACGGGAACGCCGAAAAACAGGGCGGCAGCCGATTCTGCGAGCAGCCCCAGCCCTGCCGATATACCCTTGTCTTGGTGACATGTTCTGGGCCTTATCCGAGAACTCCAACCGAACCGACCAAACACTGCGGCTTACGACCCCGCTCGGGCCCCTGCGCTCCCCACGACGCGAGCGGTAGGGCGCTGCGGGCACCCCCATCACCCAGGAAAGGAACGATGGCAGATGGTTGATCTGTTGATCATCTACGACGTCGACGGCTGGGCCTATCACTGGCAGGCGCAGGCTTTGGCCCGGCATGCACCGGATGATTTCCGAGTTCGGCTCGCGGCGATCGACATCCTGCCTGGTACGCCGCACGACCATGCCGCGACGCCTGACGAGGCGAACCACTGGGAGCATCACTTCGCCCGACGCATCCAGCCAGCGGAATATTCCGCCGCGCTGGACGCGGTGCTGGGTACCAAGCCACCGGACTTGATCTTCGTCATGTGCCACCACCAACCGAGGATAGCCCGGTCAATGGCGCTTCCGCAACGGTTGTCCGGTCGGTGAGTTGCATGTGGGCCCAGGCTGGTCGCTGACGGGTGCGTGCCGGGCCGTTCGTCGCGGGGATTTCAAGGCCCCGGTACCCTTCGAATTGGTCTGTTTTTCACGCTCGGCGCAGACCTTCTCCGTATCCGGGCATCAGTCGGTTGGCGACGCCCGCCTCAGAACGAGTGGATGTCGATCGCGGGCAGGTCGTCGGGTGAAGCTTGGAAGACTGCCCGGTCGTCGTGGACTTGCACGAGCTCGCCCCAGTCAGTGGGCGGGCCACGAGCGGGCGACACCGGCGGTGGTTCGAGCGGTTCGCCGAGGTGCGTGAGGATCTTCCGGATCGGACCGGGCTCCGTGATGAACGCGATGAGGCGGATGTCACCGCCGCACACCGGGCACTCACGTGGCGATGATGCTGGCCAGGGCGCAGGACGAACTCGCCTCCCTCGGCCTCGGGAGCGGCGGGCAGGTGGTGCGGTATTAGGCGGCCCGCGGAACCATGATCCAACCATCGACGTCCCGTCGCCAGTTGATGCTCCGGTGGGTGATCTTCCTCGCGATCCTCGGGCTCGTGGTGGCCGCGAGACGTGGGACTCCGGCCGATCATGCCGATCGTGCCGATCCGATCCCGGTGGCGCGCACGACGCCGCCGGTGGTCGAGCCACGCTGGACGCCTCCGCCGCAGAGCCCCCCGGCCACGGATGACGTCGACGGCGGCGCGCCCGCGGTGGGGATGGCGACTCCCGGGGCATCCGCCGCGCCGGCGTCAGGGGAACCGTTTGAGCGACCGCCGCGGCCGCGCGCGGGGCCGACGCGCGCTCCGCGCGGGGAGAACGCCCGCGGCGACACCCTCGTGATCGAGGGGTTGTCGCTCCGCGACGCGGACGGGCGGACGATCTATCGCGGCCGGATCGATCTGGCGCCGACGCTCGAGCGGATCGCCGAAGGCCAACGCCTGCGCTTTCCCAACGACGGCGCCACGTTCCAAAATCGCGAACGGCGCCTCCCCGGGAGACCGTCCGGGTATTACCGCGAGTGGGTCGTGCCGACCCCGGGCCAGCCCGGGCCCGGTCCGCAGCGCCTCGTCACCGGAGAGGACGGCGACGTCTGGTACACCTCCGATCATTACCGTTCGTTCCGCCGCATCCGCACGAAGGCCGACCCCCGATGACCGCGCCCGCGTCCCCGTTCCTGTTCGTCGACGATCCCGGAGCGTTCGAGGCGGAAGGGGCGCTCGTCGTCCGGATTCCCGCCGGCGCCAGGGGAAAGGAGAAGTTGCTCGGGGTGCTGGCCAGGAAACTGCGCTTCCCCGGCTATTTCGGCCACAACTGGGACGCGCTCGACGAGTGCCTGCGCGATCTTTCCTGGCTTGACCGCCGCGGGCGTGTGGTCATCGTCCACGAGGGCTTGCCCTTCTCGCCGTCGAGCCCGAGCCTGGTCACGTATCTCGGCATCCTCGCCGACGCCGTCGCGGCCCACCGGCCCGTGGGTTTGCCGCCGATCCTCGACGTCGTCTTTCCGGCCGCTGACGGTGCGGCGTTCGGCGCGCGGAACGCCTAGGCAGTCCGTGGAAAAAGTCATCCATGACCTTTTTCCACGTGAGACACCCAAAAAAAGCCGAGGTTTTTCGGGGGTGTCGTCCGCCGCATCCGGCGGCGGGCACTGTATCCACAGCCTGTGAGCGCCGGCCCCGAGACTGTGAAGCCGACGTTGGCCCCGGCCTGCTGGGCCGGCAACGCGTTGCGGCCGAGTCATCGACCAGGACGTTGCACTCACGCGGTGTGCAACGTAGGTTCTCGTCCATTCCCGTCTGGTCTTTGCGGGAACGGATCGGTTGAGCTTCTTGGCCCGCCCGCGAACACGCGTCCTTGCCCTTTTCTCCCCAAAGAAGGCATCTCCATGTCCACCTCCGCTCGGCGTTCCATGGCTTCGGCCCGCGGCTCCCGCAAGGCGGCCCGCCGTCGCCGGGAACGGGGGCTCGAGCTCGAGTCGCTCGAGCCGCGGCTGGCGCTCGCGACGGGCCCGCTCAGCACGCTCGTCTCGGTGGTGCGGGGCGACAACAGCCACGGCCTGCTGGCTCCCGGGGCGACGGCAGGGATCGCCGAGGGCACCGAACTCGCCGCGAGCGTCCGGCTGACGCGGAGGCCCGACAGCGCGATCACCGTGACGTTCCAGAGCCTCGCGCCGCTCGAAGTGGGCGTGCCCTCCGCGCCGTTGCGATTCACGCCGGCCAACTGGAATCAGCCGCAGTCGGTGTCTTTCGCCTCGTTTCAGGACGGCAGCCGTGACGGCGACCAGCTCGTGCCTGTGAGCATGACTGCGGCGATCGCCAGAAATCCCCAGGCACATGCAAGCAAGAAGATCTGGATCGAGTCGCTCGACTCCGGCGTGATCACGCCCGAGTCGCCGCCCACCGACACGTACAAGGGGTCGATCGTCGGCGGCAGCTACGGCGGGGGCATTCAGGGCACGTACGACGGCGTCCTCAACCGCGGCACGCTGACGCTCAAGGTGACGTTGCCCGAGTTGGTCAATTTCCGCAACCGGACGATCACGGTGGACTATTCGGTCGGGGCTGACAATCGCGCCCAGGTCGAGCGGGTCGTGGGTGTTGCCGCCAGCCAATTCCGCCTCGATGCGACCTACCGCGACTTCGGTGCAGACCGTGGGCTTTTCGGCACGTTCACGGTGCTGCAGCCGCAACGTGGCCGGTCGGCCACCGCGACGCTGACGGCGGCCGCCGTGCCCGAGGCGGTGCAGAACCTCGCCGTTGCGGCCACCGGCGTCGGCACCCTCCTGCTCTCGTGGAATCCGCCGGTGGGCGGCGCCACGAGTTACACCGTCTCGATGAACGCCATCTCGATCAACAGAGACTCGTCAACCACGACCTCGACGACGACCTCCTCGACGACGGCCACGAGCATGTCGTTCACCGGCTTGAGCGCGACGAGCCAGTACACCTTCACCGTGACCCCCAACACGGCCGGCGGCGCCGGGCCGCTGGCCACGACGCAGGCAGCGGCGTTGATACAACTCGGCACGAACGTTCAATCCTCCGGCATCACGACCGGCCCGGATGGTTCCCTGTGGGTAGCCAACTACGGGAGCAGCACGATCCAGCAGATCGTGAACGTCAACGGCGCATGGGTGGCCCAGTCGCCAATCTCCGTCGGCCTGCACCCACAAATGATCGCCATCGCCACGGATGGCTCGATCTGGGTCACACTCGGCGGTAACGTAACCTATGAGTCGGTCGGCCTTTACACTTACGTCCACGTGACCGGCAGTGGGGTGCAGCAGATCGTCAACGCCGATGGCGTATGGACGGCACAGCCTTCGATCGCGCTCGGATTCACCGGCCCCAATGGCGAAGTCGCGCCCTATGCGATCACCGCAGGCCTCGACGGATCGGTCTGGGTCGCTTCAGGCTTTTCAGAGAACAACAACAGCGCGCTCCGGCAGATCAAGAACACGAGCGGCACGTGGACAGCGCAGCCGCCGATAGCACTCCCTCAGCAGGCGTATGCGCTGACCACGAGTTCGGATGGGTCGATATGGACTTCGTCGATCGGCCAATGGGGAACGGAAACATGGAAGATTTTTTCCCCTTTTCTCTTTACGGGGCCAATTGGCACTATTCAAGTTCCTACGTTGTCGTTCGGTACCACGGTCCAGCAGATCTCGAGCGTCAATGGGGTGTGGACGCCCCAGTCGGCGATCACCGTCGGCAAACTGCCTTTTGGGCTCGCTCCCGGCACCGATGGATCGGTCTGGGTTGCGAACAACCAAAGCAACTCCGTCCAGCAGGTCACGAACTCGAACGGCACGTCCATGGCCCAATCGGCGATCGCCGTCGGCTCGGGTCCCAGCTGGCTAGCCGCCCGCCCGGACGGGATCTGGGTGATCAACGAGAAGAGCAACACGATCCAGCCGATCGTGAGGAACGGGGGAACCTGGGCCGCCCAGTCGGCGATCAGCCTCATCGGCACGGGTAAAAGCGCCGTGGGACTCACCTCCGGCAAGGACGGCTCGGCGTGGGTTACGAGCTACCGTACGTTGCCCAAGACATCGGGGCAGACGAACACCGCGAGTTTCGTCCAGCAGGTGTGCATCGCCCCTTCCGCGCCGCAGAATCTCTCGGCGACCGCCGGACCCGCCCCGGGGACGACGACGCTGAACTGGACGGCGCCACCCAACAATGGCTCGCCGATCATCTCCTACACCGCCACGGTGTTCCAGGGAACCACCAGTCAGACGATCACGACCACGTCGCCAACGTGTACGTTCAGCGGCCTCGCGGTGGGTCAGTCGACCTACTTCACCGTGACGGCCAGCACCTTCGTCGGCACGAGCCCCGCGGGGTCGCTGCTGCTCGGGGCCGATGGCAATCCGGTGGATATCGGGAACAAGGTCGTCGGCATCGCCGCTGACGGGGTTGCGTTCTCCGGCGGCGGCTTCGACGGCAACGGCTACGCTTACTCCTGGGAGGCACTCGGATCCTCGCCGACGCTGGCCTGGAACGGCGTGAACTTCCAGCTTGGCGGCCCCGGCCAGCCCGACTGCGTTCCTGGGCTGGGCCAGACGATCGCCGTGCCGCAGGGCGCCTACACGCAGCTCAATCTCGCCGGGGCGGCGGTGAACGGCTCGCAGCAGAACCAGCAGATCAAGCTCACCTTCACCGACGGCTCGACGGCGATCTGGACGCAGTCGTTCAGCGACTGGGGCAGCCCGCAGAAATACGGCCACGAGGCGATCATCGCCACGCAGAACTACCGCGACACGGCCTCTGGCGGCGCGCAGCAGTTCACGAACAACGTCTATGGCTACAGCTACACGATCCCCTCCGGCAAGACGCTCGCCAGCATCACACTGCCGAACAACCAGAACGTCCGCCTGCTCGACCTCCAGATGACGAACTCGACGGCGGTGAATCTGTCGGGCTCGTACAACCAGTGGGGCATCGCCAATGGCAGCACCCAAGTGGCCAACAATAAGGGCTTCGACGGAAACGGGAATTACTACTACTCGGGGAATCTGCAGTCGACGATCGCCTGGAGTGGGGTGACCTTCTCCTTCGGTCCGGTGCCGAGTTCGAGCAGCGGTCAAAGCAACTTCGTCAAGGGGACGGGGCAGCAGATCGCCATGCCGAACACTCCCTTCAATTGGCTCTACCTCGCCGGTGCGGGGTCGAACGGCAATCAGGGGAGCCAGCAACTGAAGCTCCGCTTCTCCGACGGCTCGACGGCGACCTGGACGCAGTCGTTCAGCGACTGGTGCAACCCGCAGAACAACGCCGGCGAAACGATCATCCAGATGCAACCCCAGCGGGTGAATCAGGTGGGCAACGCCGTCAGCCTGACGAACTACGTCTACGGCTACGCCTACAAAGTTCCTGCGGGCAAGACGCTCGTGTCCGTCACGCTGCCCAACAACTCCAATCTCGGCATCCTCGGGATGGCGGTCCTGTGATGTGACCGGGCCTTCGGTGCGTCCCCTTTTCTCCCCAAAGAAGGCATCTCCATGTCCACCTCC
>RFRL01000107.1 GCA_009924545.1 Planctomycetia bacterium
CGCCGTTCGTCGGCCTCGCGGAAAAGACCTCCCACCGCCCCTGGTCCGACTCCGGCACCCCGGGGTTCCTCGGTCCGGCCTACGGCCCGTTCCGTCCCGACGGCCCCGACCGCGACAACATGACCCTCAAGGACGTGACCCTCGAGCGGCTTGCCGACCGGCGCCGGCTCCTCGGTGCCGTCGATCGCCTCCGCCGTGATGCCGACGCCTCGGGGACGATCGCCGGGATGGACGCCTTCGGGCAGCGGGCCTTCGACGTCCTCTCCGGGAGCCGGCTCCTCGACGCCCTCGACCTCTCCAAGGAGGATCCGGCGATCCGCGCCGCCTACGGCGACGGCAAGCCCTACCAGTTCCAGTACGACGGCGCCCCCACCTGCAACGACCACCTCCTCATGGCGCGGCGGCTGGTGGAGGCCGGCGTCCGCGTGGTGAGCCTGTCGTTCGGCCGCTGGGACAGCCACGGGCAGAACTTCGCCATGGTCCGCGACCACGGTGCCAAGCTCGACCAGTGCCTCTCCGCCCTCCTCGACGACCTCGAAGCCCGGGGCCTGCTCGACGACGTCGCCGTGGTGGTGTGGGGGGAGTTCGGGCGGACGCCGAAGATCAACAAGGACGCTGGCCGCGACCACTGGCCGCAGGTGAGTTGTGCGCTCCTCGCCGGGGGCGGCCTGCGCACCGGGCAGGTGATCGGCGCCACCAACCGCCTCGGCGAACATGCCACCGAACGGCCGGTGCACGTCCAGGAGATCGTGGCCACGCTCTACCACGCCCTCGGCTTCCGCACCCACGAGGTGACGATCGCCGACCAGACCGGCCGGCCGCAGTACCTCGTCGAGCACGCCCCGATGGCCGAGCTGATCTGATCGGCACCGATCCGATCGCCGTCCGCTCCGCGCAGGGCGCCACCGTGGCCGCATCCCCGACCGGCACGTGTTCCTCGGGCATGTCTCCCTCCGCCGACGTGGCGCTGTTGACCGACAGCCGGTACACGGCCGCCGTCGCCGCCCCGGGCGACTGGTACCTGGGGAACATCCTCGCCGAAGACGCCCTCCTCCAAGAGGCCCTCGCCGCCCGCGGACTGTCGGCGCTGCGCGTGGATTGGGCACGCCCCGACGTCGACTGGAGCCGCTTCCGCTCCGCGGTGTTCCGCACGACGTGGGACTACTTCGACCGCGCCGCCGCCTTCGCCCGCTGGCTCGACGACGTGGCGGGGCGGACGCGGCTGTGCAACGCCGCCGCCACCGTGCGCTGGAACATGGACAAGCACTACCTCGCCGATCTGGCCCGGGACGGGATCCCGGTGGTGCCCACGCGATTCATCCCGGCCGGAAGCGGCACGGCGCTTGCCGAGCTCGTCACGGAGAGCGGGTGGGGGGAGGCGGTGATCAAACCCTGCATCTCCGGCGGTGCCCGCCACACCCATCGCCTCGACGCCGGCACCGCCGCCGCGGTCGGGGCGGGGCTCGAGCCGGTGATGGCGGCGGAGGACTTCATGCTCCAACCGTTCCAGTCGGCGATCCTCACCACCGGGGAGGATTCACTGATGGTGATCGGGGGGCGGGTCACGCACGCAGTGCGGAAGCGCGCCCGACCGGGCGACTACCGCGTGCAGGACGACCACGGCGGCACTGTCCACGAGCGTGTCCCCGAAGCCGCACAAGTCGACCTGGCGGAACGGGCCCTCGCCGCCTGTACGCCCCGGCCGGCCTACGGCCGCGTCGACATGGTGGCGGGCGCCGACGGCCGGTGGCTGGTGATGGAACTGGAGCTCATCGAACCGGAACTGTGGCTGCGCCACCACCCGCCGGCGGCCACGGCGCTCGCCGCAGCCATCGCCACGCTCCTCTGAACGGGGCTCGGTGGCCCGGTTCGTGACGCACGGCTCAGGGCTGGGCCGGCGCGGGCTCGAGCGTGTGGAGGAGTTTGCCGTCGGCGGCGTTCCAGATCCGCAGTTTCCCGTCCTGGCATCCCGCCACCAGCACTCCCGGCGCCGCGGCGAGCACCTGGACGAAGTCGCCGACGCCGTCGAAATTGCGCACCGTGCCGCCGTTGCCGGCGTTGTAGATCCGCACGGTGGGATCACCGGAGGCGGCCGCCACCTCCTCGCCCGGCGGCAGGAAGCGGATCGCAGTCGCTTCCTTCTTCAGGCCGGCGATCGTCCGCTGCTGCTCCCCCGACACCACGTCCCACACCTTGATGGCGTTGTCCGCCCCGGCGCTGGCCAACCGCCGGCCGTGCGCCTGCCAGGCCACGCCGAGGACGTGGCCGGTGTGCCCCTCGAAGCTCTTCACGTGCTTCCCGTCGGCGACGGCATGCACCTTGACGAAGCGATCGGTGCCCCCGGAGGCGAGGAGGTCGCCGGTGCGGGAGAACTCCAGGGCCACGACGCTGTCGGAGTGGGGATTGACCAGTTCCCGGACGAGGCTCCCGTCGGCCACGCTCCACAACTTGATCTCGCCGGAACGGCTCGGGCGACCGCCACCACTGGCCACCAGCGCCCCGTCGGGGGAGAAGGCGAGCGCCGTCACCACGTCGACCGGCGGCCCACCCACCACCTCCTCGGCGACGGGCGGCAGCGTTTCGCCGCCGATCGTGCGCTCGTGGATCCAGGCCGGCGTGCAAGTCCATGTCGCCCCGGGGCTCGCCCCGCCGGCCACCACCAGGCGCGTGGCATCGACGAACGCGAGGACCGGCCGGCCCCCTTCGCCCCCCGGCTCCCAGGCATCGCGCGGCTGGGCATCCTGGCCCCCGAGGAGCAGGGCGATGCCATCGGCACCCGTGGTCACGATCCAGACGCCGTCCGGCGAATAGGCGACCGCGGCCAGCGGCTTCTCCGCCGCGGCCCGCGCCGCCTCGGCGGCGGCCCGGGCCTGTTCGGCGGCAGTGGCCTGCGTTTCGGCGGTGGCCAGTTCGGCCTTCCGCGCCGGCACCGCTTCGGTGGCCCGCGTCGTTTGCTGTGCGGCGAACTCCACCGCGCGCTTGGCACTGGTAACGGCGGTCTCGGCCTGCTTGAGTGCCTCGGCGGCGGCGGTCGCGGTCTTGGCTGCTTCGGCCGCCTTCTTCGTCATCTCGTCGACGCGGGCCTTGGAGCGCTCGATCTGCTGGGCCGCCTGGGCCACGGCCTGGTCGGCGGCGGCCTTGGCGGCGGTGGCCGCGGTGGCGACTGCCTGGAAGGTCTTGAGGATCTCGGCAGCGGCAGCATCCCCCGCGTTCGACGCCGCGACGGCAGCAAAGGCAGTGGCGCTGGCCGTGGCACTCTCCACTGCCGCGGCGGCGGCGGCCTGGGCCTTCGCCGCGGCAGCCTGCGCCTCGGTGGCCACGGGCACGGCGGCGGTGGCCGCGGCGACGAGCGTGTCGGCCTCCTCCTTGGCCGTCATCGCCGTCTTGGCCGCTTCCCCCTTCTCCCCCATCGTCTTCTCGGCGGCGGTGAGCTTCTCGCCCGACTGCTTTGTTTCGGCGGCGGCGGCCTCGATCCCCTTCTCCGCTTCCGTCACCCGTGCCTTGCCGTATTCCACGTCCTGCTTGCGCACCGCCATGTCGACGTCGACGAGGCGGAGGTGGTCGACCAGACGCTGGTCCCCCTTCCACTCCCCGGCGGGCTGGCCGGTGGCCAGATCCCAGAGCTTCACGCCGGGCACCGTGCCCACGGTCGCCAGCCGCGTGCCGTCGGGGCGCACCGCCATCCCGGTCACGGCACCGCCATGGGCGAACTGGCGGACGACGCTCGCCCCCTCGACGTTCCACAGGCGCACCGTGCCATCGGCGCCACCGGCGAGCAGGTGCCCGGGCATCGTCGGCACCGCGGCGAGCACGGCGAGCGGCCCACCGCCGGCGAATTCCTTGAGGGGCGCCGGCCCCGCCGCCGGATCGGCGTCGGGAGCGGGCAGCGGCAAGGGCCACACCCGGACCACCCCGTCGGCATCGGCCGCGGCGACACGGTCATCCGCCACGCGGAGCAGGGCATGGACCTCACCGGGCCGCTTCAGCCGCCCGACCACCGCGCCGTCGGCCACGGTGCTCGCCACCACGAGGCCGTCGCGCGCGCTCGAGAGCAGCGTAGCGCCATCAGCGGAGAATGCGACGCCGGTGACTGCGGCGCCGTGCGGAGCGATCGCGCGCTTGACCGCGCCGGTGACCGCATCGGCGAGGATGATCTGCCCGTCGGCACGGCCGAGGGCCAGGCTCGTGCCCGCCGGGTCGAGGGCCACCGCCGTCGCCTGGGCGGAATCGGCCAGCGCCGCCACCTGGGCGGGGCGCTGCCGCCGCCACAGCTTCACGGTGCGAAAGCTCCCGGTGGCGATCCGGGCGTCGCCCGGCGCCATGGCGAGCGACTGGATGACGTCGAAGTGGGCCAGATCGGCCGCTTGCGCCCCGGCGCTGACGAGCGTGGGATCGACCAGGAGGCCCAGCAGGCGCCCGGTGGTGGTATCGAACAGGCTCACCCGTCCGCCTCGCGCCGCCGCGGCCACGCGGCCATCGGCGGAGACCGCCGCCGCCAACACGCCCCCCTGCCCAGGCGGCACCGGCCGCCAGGCGATCGGGCCACGGGTCACGGCGGGCCCCGCCTGCGCCCCTTCGTTGATCCACCGTTCCAAAAGACCGAGTTGCTCGGGCGAGAGGTTCTTCGCCCCCACCTTGTTGTCGGCCGGCGGCATCGCATCGTCGAGGCGGTGCGTGGCGCGGAGGAAGACCACGCTCTCGGCCGCCTTGCCCGCCACCACGCCGGTGCCGGAATCGCCACCGGCGACCAGCGCCGCCACGCTGTCGAGGCGCAGGCCCCCCTCCTTGATCTTCTCGTTGTGGCAGGCGGTGCAATTGGCGGCGAGGAACGGACGGATCTCCGCCTCGAAGCGCACCGGCTCGGCACGCTGCGGTGCCGCCACCGGCAGGCCGTCGGCCCGGACCGGAAGCCCGCTCCCGGCGCCCGTCGCCAACCCCGTCACCAGCAGCGCCCACGTGAACAGCGCGCGTTCCCCGGCCCGGTTTCGCTTCATCGCTCGTCCCCCTTGAACGGGTCGCCCGTCACGGCTGTGCCGGCGGCGCGGCCGCCTCGATGACCAGCGGGATCGTCCGCTGCGCCGTGATGTCGCGGTCGTTGAACTTGAGCTTCGTCGTCAGCACCACGTCGTGCCGCCCCACGGGCGCCTCGGCTGCGGCGCTGATCTTCACGATCCCTTGTGGCTGATCGGCCGGCACCGTGACCGGGGCGAGGGTCAATCCCGCCACCGGCTTGGCCGGCGCCGCCTCGACCACCACCTCGCCGGCGAAGCCGTATTTCCGCTGGCAGGCCACCGCGAGATCGACCGTGCCGCCGGCCGTCACCTTGACCTCAGCGGGAAGGCCGTCGAGGGTGACCGGCGACTCCGTCACCACGAGGGTGATCGACGGCACCACCAGCGGCACGTCGGTGTCCTTGGCCGCGCTGGCGGTGGCGGCATCGGCGGCGAGCTTCTCGCGCCGCGCCTGCTCCTCGGCCGCGGCCTTGGCCAGTCCCTCGGCATCGGCCACCCCCTTGGCAGCCGCGTCGCGCGCGGCCACCACCTCGGCCGGCGGCTCGGTGCCCATCCCCTTCACCGCGGCGATCTTCTCCTCCGCGGCGGCGAGGGCCTGCTTCACCCCCGCGACCGCGGTGGTGCGCTGCTGGGCGAGTGCCGCCACGCGCTCCGCATCGGCCTTGAGCCGGGCGGCCGCCTCGGGGTTGCGCGCGAAGGCGGTCTTGGCCACGCCGCGGAGGACGATCTGGTACTGCCCGGGGGGCAGTTTGGGATCGACGTCGATCTCGACGCTCGCCGCCGTCGCCGCCTCCTCGATCTTCACTTCCGCCACCTTCAGTTCGCCCGGCAGGCCGGCGGCGGTGAGCGACACCGCCCCCTTGGCACCCGGCCGGCGCACCAGCGCCAGTGGCACCGAGACCTTGCCGCCGCGGGCCGTCTCGCGCACGGCCCGGTCCTGCTCGGCGACCGACAGTGGGGCGGCATCGGGGATCACCGCCAGGGGAATCTCCCGGACCATGCGCAGCACCTGCGGCTGGTTGGCATTGTCGACGTTCCAGCGGAGCGTGGCCGGGCGGGCGACACGGACGAGATCGGTGTCGGCAAGGCGGGCCCGCGCCTCGATGCGGAAGGTTCCGGCCGCGGGGGCAGCCCCATCGGCGGCGGTGAGGACCAGCGTGCCGCGGTTGGTCCGCGCGGGGATCGACAGCGGCGGCGCGGTGACTCCCGCCGGCAGCCCCTCCGCCGTGACCGTGACGTCGGCGCTGAAGCCCTCCTTGCGGACGACGAGGATGTCGATCGGGAGCGCTCCCCCCACCGGCAGGCTGAGGGTGGCGAGTTGCTGGCGGTTGGCATCGGCGCGGTTGGGATGGGCGAGGAGCGCCACCACCTCGAAGTCGGGCACCGGCCGCCGCACCTCGAGCACATACACGTGGTGCGGTGCGGCCACCGAGTCGGCAGAGAGGTCGCGGACGAGCACCCGGTAGGTGCCGTCGGCGGGCGCCTTGAACTCGAGGACGGGATCGGCACTCGGCCGATCGACGAGCGGTCCGGCGAAATCGCCCGGGCCGTCGTCGGCAGCGGCCACCTCCTTGCCCACCGGCCGGCCGGCGGCATCGGTGGAGAGGCTCTCCACGACCAGTGCCGGGTCGGTGGGGAGGCCGAGGCGTGCCGAGGTCACCTCCAACCAGAGCACGTCGCCGGCCTTGGCCGTGAAGGCATACCAGTCGCGGTCGTGCCGCGGCTGGAAGCGCCCCGCCACGCACCCGGGGATCTCGATCGCCTGCGGCGCCGCTCGGTCATCGTTGGGCTCGTGCTCGCGGATCACCGGCGCCGCGACAGCCAGCGCCGGCTGCGGTTGCGGACCACCGTCGAGCAGACCACCGCCAAGGTCAGCGAGCGCAGCGGCCGCGTCGCGCGGGGAGAACAGCCGCCAGTTGAACCGGGCCGCCGCCCCAGCGGCCGGTGCGGCCAGCCGCGCGTCGACGACCACGCTCTCCAGTCCGGCGTTGCCCCCCTCGATGAGCGCGGGGCTCCCGCCGGGGAGACCGCGGCCGAAGACCTCCACGCGCACCGCCTCCCCCGGTCGGCCCGCCGGGGGGAACACGAAGTCGACCCACGGTCCGGTCGAGCAGGCGAGCCGGTAGAACGATTCGTCGCCACCACCGGCGAACAGGTCGTGGATCCGCACCACGTGGCGACCGGCGCCCGGCACGGCGATGTCGATGAACGGGTCGTCCTGCCTGGTGCCCCGCGCCACGGCGATCACCTTGCCGGCCGGATCGAGCAGTTCGAGCACCGGCACCATGCGCGAGTCGAGCCGGCGGCACCAGGCCTCGAGGTGGATCCGTTGCCCAGCGGCGAGTTCGAGGGCGTAGTGATCGGCTTTCGCCGCGGTGGCCCGGCCGGCGACCGTGGCGTCGGTGGGGACGGCGAGCGCCGCGGCCGGAGAGTCGCACTCCTTCTCCTTGATCAGCTGCGGCGCGATGCCGACGGCGAAAGCGCGGGGGTTGCTCACCCCGAAACGACCGACGACGGCGGCGTCGTAGATCCCCGGCGGCACGTCGGCGGCGATCGACACCAGCAGTTTCCCCGGCATCGGCCGTGGCTCGGGGTCGAACTCCGTTGGCGCCGGGAGCACCGGCCGGGCGACAATCCCCGGATGGGCGCAGAGCATCCCCCGGACCTCGTCGAGATCGGCCCCCGTCACGGTCACCGTGACCTCGGTGCCGCGCTGGCCGCCGGCGGGATGGATGGCCGTGAGCAGGGGCTGGGGCAGTTCTCCCCGGGCGGAAAGGCCCACCAGGAGAGCTCCCAGCGGCACCGCGAGCACGGCGGCGGCAAACCGGCGACCACAGGCCACCCCGACCGACCAGCGACTGATCATCGGCGGCACCCCCGTGCGATCCCCGTGGCACACCACCGGCAAGGCGACCCGCCCCGCCACCGGGGCCGCTGGCCACGAGAGCTGCCGATCAGTGGTTGAAGAGGAACTCCTTGGTGTTGAGCAGCGACCAGATCACGTCCTCGAACGCGGCCGGGCGGTTGTCGGCATGGGCGGCGAGGTACTGCTCCACCAGCGCGCGCTCCTCCGCCGACGGCGGCCGCGAGAAGGCCACCCGGTAGAGCTCGTCGATCTTCCCGGCGTCGTCCCGGGCCGCGTCACCCGCCAGCTTCGCCGCCCGGCCGTCGGCCCCGCCGAGCTTGCCGAGGATGTCGGACGAGTTGATGAGGTGGATGCTTTGGGCGAGATTCGCCTCCGCAACCCGCTCGCACTCGCACGCGCTGTCGCCGTTGGGCCGTCCGAAGACGGTGAGGAAGTAGTTGTTGAAGTTGGGATCGGGCAACTGCACCGAACGGGTGCCGGCGAGCGTGCCACCGAAGGTCGTCTGCTTGCCGGTGAGGGTGTCGATGGCGTCGAGCGCCGTCTCCGCCGAGAGCCGCCGCGGGAAGTAGCGCGAAAAGGCCTGGCGGTCTTCGGCGTTGAACTCGTTGGGCTCGGCCGAGAGCTGGTAGGTGGCCGAGTTGCAGATCGTCCGCACGAGGTGTTTGAGGTCGAAGCCGTGGGCGACGAAGTCGGCTGCCAAGGCGTCGAGGAGGGCCGGATTGGTGGGAGGATTGGTGAGCCGCATGTCGTCCTCCGGCTCGACCAGCCCGCGCGAGAAAAAGTGCTTCCAGTAGCGGTTGACCGCCGAGCGGGCGAAGAACGGGTTGTCGGCTGCCGTCATCCACTCGGCGAGTGCGGTGCGCGGATCGTCGTCGGCGGGGATCTCCGCCGGCTCCGCCCCGAGGGCCACCGGCTTGAGGGTCCCCTTGGGGCCCGCGGCCTGAGGGGTGCCGCGGTTGTGGAAGATCCGATCCTCGCCCGGCTGGGCCCCCTTCTTCCGCCCCACGCGCGAGAAGAACGCCGCCAGTTGGTAGTAGTCGTCGGTGCTCCACTTCTCGAACGGGTGGTGGTGGCACCGCGCGCACTGGAGGCGGAGGCCGAGGAACAGTTGCGACGCGTCCTCCACCTGTTGGTTCGCCTCGGCCACTTGGCGGTACCAGATCACCGGCGGATTGGTCCCGGCTTCGCCGGCGGCGGTGAGGATGTCGCGGACGAACTGGTCGAACGGCTTGTTGTCGAGGAGGCTCTGGCGGATCCAGGCGTGGAAGGCGTAGCTGCCGCGCCGGTGGAGGGTGTCGTCGGTGCGCTTGTTGCGGAGGATGGCCGCCCACTTGTTGGCGAAGGCGTCGGCGTAATCGGGGCTGTCGAGCAGCCGATCGACGAGCGCGGCACGCTTGGCCGGGTCGGCGTCGGTGAGGAAGGACTCCGTTTCGGAGAGCGTCGGCAGGCGACCGGCGATGTCGACCGTGACGCGGCGCAGGAACGTGGCGTCGTCGCACGGCGGCGACGGTGGCAACCCGATCGCCACCAGGTTGTCGAGGACGTGGCCGTCGATGAAGTTCTTCGCGAACGCCTCCCGGGCCGGCATCCGCTCCGCGGGCGACTCCATGGGGATCGTGCCGCGGAACACCGCCACCTGACTCTGGTAGCGGATCATCAGCCCCACGGTGCCGCTCCGCGGCGGACCCTCGCCGCGCGGCGTGGCGGTGACCAGCCCCGCAGTGTCGACGCTCGCCAGTTCCGGGGCGTTGACCTCGTACTGGGCCATGCTCGTCACGTCCTCGCGCGAGCCGTCGGAATAGAGCGCCATGACGCGCACCTGCTGCGCCTGCCCGGGATGCATGACTCGGATCGTGGGGAAGACCTCGATCCCGGTCACCTTGCGGGCGGCGGGATCGGCCGGCCGGGCCCCCTCGGCGATCCAGCGGGCGATCGTCCGGTAGCTTGGTGAACCGGTCTCGATGAGCCGCCCGCCGCCGTGGGGCACCAGCGCCGTCGCCTTCACCAGGAGGAGACTCTCCTCCGGCGCCACCAACGACACGCGCCGGCCGCGCGCCTCCTTCACCAGATGCTCATGATCTTCGGCCGGCTCGAAGCCCAACAGCGACAGGCGGAAGCCGTTCTGCCCGCCGCTTTTGCCGTGGCAGCCGCCGCCGTTGCAGCCATGCTTGGTGAACACCGGCACCACGTGGACGGCCAGATCGAGCGGCGGATCGGCACCGAAGCGCTCCACCACCAGCGGCACGCGCACCTCGGGGGCACCGTCCAGACGGACGACGATCTCACCCCGTCCGTCGGCCGCGGGGGTGACCACGCCGCCGGGAGACACGGTGGCCAGCGCCGGCGGTTCGACCGCATAGGAGACCTCGCGGGTGACGTCGCGGACGACGCCCCCCCCAGGGGTGGAAAGCCCGGAGACGATCAACTGGCGCCGCCCTTCCGACCCGACGATCAACAGGGGCGCGGGTGCCTCCGCACCGGTCGACACATCGAGGGCGCCGATCGCGGCGGAGGGCGGGTCGGCGGCGAGGGTGGCAGTCGCCCCACCGATCCCCACCAGCGCCACGAGGGTCGCCAGTACCGCCACGAGTCGCACCGGTCCGGCCATCGGCCACCTCCTCCGAGAGTGGGATCCCCACAGCGGGTGATCCGTCAAGTATCGCCCAGTCGGAACAGCATCGCAAAGTCGACCCCTGCCAGACCCCGGTTTTTCTGTCATAAAGCTTTTTCTGGAAAAGACATCCGTCGAGCACAATCGGTCTGTGCCGGCGCCGTCCCGGGGCCCGGATTGGGGTCGGGACCGGGTCACGACCGAAAACCACCGCAGCGTGTGCCCCCTCCGCCCTTCGATGTGGCAAGGATCCGTCCGGAGGGGGACGAGTCGAGTGTCCGAATCGAAACCGATCGCCTACGGTAAGCCGACCTGCTCCTGTCCCGGAACCGACAGCCCCCCCTGGGTGGAATCCAATCCCGTGAGCCAGCCCCCGGCGATGCCCTCCTACAGCCTGACCCACCTCCGGCTCCTCGAGGCCGAGAGCATCCACATCATCCGCGAGGTGGCCGCCGAGTTCGAGAACCCGGTGATGCTCTATTCGATCGGGAAGGACTCGGCGGTGATGGTCCGCCTGGCGGAGAAGGCGTTTTGCCCCCGTTCCCGCTGATGCACATCGACACCACGTGGAAGTTCCGCGACATGTACCGCCTCCGGGACGAGTACGTGGCCAAGGAACTGGGCTTCAAGCTCCTCGTCCACGTCAACGAGGAGGGGCGCCGCCAGGGGATCAACCCCATCACCCACGGCAGCAAGGTGCACACCGACGTGATGAAGACGCAGGCCCTGCGGCAGGCGCTCGACAAGTACCGTTTCGATGCCGCGTTCGGCGGCGCCCGGCGCGACGAGGAGAAGTCGCGGGCCAAGGAGCGGGTGTTCTCCTTCCGCGACGAGCACCACCGCTGGGATCCGAAGAACCAGCGGCCGGAACTGTGGAACCTCTACAACACCAAGGTCCGCAAGGGGGAGAGTATCCGCGTCTTCCCGTTGTCGAATTGGACGGAGCTCGACGTCTGGCAGTACATCCACCTCGAGAAGATCCCGATCGTCCCCCTCTATTTCGCCGCCGAGCGGCCCGTCGTGTGGCGTGACGGGGTGATGATCATGGTGGACGACGACCGGCTGCCACTGAAGCCGGGCGAGACGCCCGAGCTGCGCCGCGTGCGCTTCCGCACGCTCGGCTGCTACCCGCTCTCCGGCGCCGTCGACTCCACGGCCACCACCCTGCCGGAGATCATCCAGGAGATGCTCCTCACCACCTTCTCGGAGCGGCAGGGACGGCTCATCGACAGCGACGAGGCCGGCTCGATGGAGAAGAAGAAGAAGGAGGGGTATTTCTGACCATGTCCCACCAGTCATCCCTCATCGCCACCGACATCGACGCCTACCTCGCCCAGCACGAGCGCAAGGAACTGCTCCGCTTCATCACCTGCGGCAGCGTCGACGACGGCAAGAGCACGCTCATCGGCCGGCTGTTCTACGAATCGAAGATGATCTACGAGGACCAGCTCGCCGCCATCCGCAAGGATTCGTCGCGCTACGGCACGACCGGCGGCGAGGTCGACCTGGCCCTGTTCACCGACGGCCTGGAGGACGAGCGCCAGCAGGGGATCACGATCGACGTCGCCTACCGCTACTTCTCCACCGACAAGCGGAAGTTCATCATCGCCGACACCCCCGGCCACGAGCAGTACACGCGCAACATGGCCACCGGGGCCTCGACCGCCGACCTGGCGATCATCCTCGTCGACGCCCGCCACGGGGTCCTCACGCAGACCAAGCGGCACAGCTTCATCGTCTCGCTGTTGGGGATCCGCCACGTGGTGGTGGCGGTCAACAAGATGGACATCGTCGGCTGGGACGAGGCGGTGTTCGAGCGGATCCGCGCCGACTACCAGGCCTTCGCCGCGCGGCTCGAACTGCCCGACGTCCACTTCCTCCCCATCTCGGCCCTCGAGGGGGACAACGTCGTCACCAACAGCGCCCACATGCCGTGGTACACCGGCAGCCCGCTGATGACGCTCCTGGAAACGGTGTACATCGGCTCCGATCGCAACCTGGAGGACTTCCGCTTCCCGGTGCAGTTGGTCCTCCGGCCGAACCTCGACTTCCGCGGCTTCGCCGGCACGATCGCTTCGGGGATCATCCGCACAGGCGACGAGGTGATGTCGCTGCCGTCGCGGAGGAAGAGCCGGGTGAGGTCGATCGTCACCTTCGACGGCGAGCTCGCCGAGGCCTGCGCGCCGCAGAGCGTGACGATCACCCTCGACGACGAGATCGACTCCAGCCGCGGCGACATGCTCGTCCGCCCCGGCAACCAGCCCAAGGTCGACAACCGCTTCGAGGCGCTGGTGGTGTGGATGGCGGAGGAGAAGCTCGTTCCGGGCAAGCCGTACCTCTTCAAACACACCTCGAAGGTCACGCCCGGCGCCGTGAGCACGCTCCGCTATCGCGTGGACGTCAACACGCTGCACCGCGAGGACGCCCCCGGCCTGGCGCTCAACGAGATCGGCCGCTGCGCGATCACGCTCACCGAGCCGATCATGCACGACGCCTACCGGCGCAACCGGACGACGGGCGCGTTCATCATCATCGACCGGATCACGAGCGCCACCGTCGGCGCCGGGATGATCCTCGACCGCGAACCGGAGGAGGGGCGCGGCACGGCGCACTGGGATGCCGCCACCGGAGCGCACCTCCAGGGGCTGGCCAGCGCTGTCACCCCGGCGGAGCGCGAGGCGCGGTTCGGCCAGAAGCCGGTCACCCTCCTCCTCACCGGCCTCACCGGCTCGGGCAAGAGCACGCTGGCGGCGGCGCTCGAACGGCGGCTGTTCGAAATGGGTCGAGCGGTGGGGGTGATCGACGGGCAGTCGCTGCGCCTCGGCATCAGCCGCGACCTCGGCTTCAGCGCCGGGGAGCGGAGCGAGAATCTCCGCCGCGGCGCCGAGATCGCCCGCCTGTTCAACGAGGCGGGCCTGATCTGCATCGCCGCGTTCGTGGCCCCGGAGGAAGCGGTGCGGCAGAAGGCGGCGGAGCGGATCGGCCGCGAGCGTTGCCTGGTGGTCCACCTGGCGGCGCCGCTCGACGTCTGCCGGCAGCGTGACACCGACGGCCACTACCCACGTGCCGACGCCGGCGAACTGAGCCACTTCCCCGGCGTGTCGGCGCCCTACGAGCCGCCGCCGGCGCCCGACCTCGTCCTCCCCACGCACCAGTGGCCGGTGGCCCGCTGCGTCGACGAACTGGTCGCGCTGCTGGAGAGCCGGGGGGTGATCTGAGCGCGTCGCGCCGTCACCGGGGCGCCCTGAACATCCGCCGCGGCGTTGCCGATGAACACGGCCTCGAGCTGCTCGGTGCCCAGGCCCTCGAGAACCACTCCGAGGAGGATCGTGGCGTTCATCGGTGAAAGGGTATCCTCGCCAGCATGGAGTCGCCCACCGTTCGCATCGGCATCGTCACCGTGTCCGACCGGGCCAGTCGCGGCGCGTATGCCGACGAAGGGGGGCCGGCGATCCGCGCCTACCTGACCGAGGTGCTCGCCACACCGTGGGAGGCGCACGAGCGGCTCGTGCCCGACGACCTCGAGACGATCGCGGCGGCCCTCCGTGATCTGGCCGCGGCGGGCTGCTGCCTGATCGTGACCACCGGCGGCACGGGGCCCGCCCCGCGCGACGTCACCCCGGAGGCGACGGAGCGGGTATGCACCAAGCTCCTGCCGGGATTCGGCGAGCTGATGCGGAAGGTGTCGCTGGAGAAGGTGCCCACGGCGATCCTCTCGCGGCAGACGGCCGGTGTCTGCGGACGGGCGCTGGTGGTCAACCTGCCGGGCCGGCCGCGGAGCATCCGCGAATGCCTCGACGCCGTCTTCCCCGCGATCCCCTACTGCATCGACCTGATCCACACGGGCGACCCACACCCCCCGCGGCTCGACACGCGCCCGGAGCGCCTGATCGCCTTCCGTCCCAAAGCCTGACGCGCCCCGCACCCGCGTCGAGGGGCTGCCCATGCCCCGAGAGCCGGCGTATGCCGACAAGCGCGACCATGGATGGCGAAGCGCCGTCGGCATCCGAGCGAGCGGAGGCCGGGA
>RFRL01000108.1 GCA_009924545.1 Planctomycetia bacterium
GGCACCGTCACGCCGGCCGGGTGAAGCCGCAGTCGCTCGTCGCACGTCGTTTGTCCACAGGGGTTTGCAGCCGTTCGACCCCCCGCGCAGCCGGCGCCGTGTGGTTCCGGTAAACTCGGCACCCAACCGCCGCCGATCCCACAGCGAGGGGGGAAGCGGTGCCGTCAGGGGCGTTATCCGCCGGGAGACCACTCCGATGCTCACGATCCAGGGGCGCAACCTCCGCTCGGGCGGTTTCTGCGACCGGCTGGCGCGGCGCCGATTCATCGAGATCGGCAGCCTGGGGGCGTTCGGCCTGGGCTTGCCGGGCCTCCTCCGGGCCGAGCATGCCGGGGGCGTGCCGGCCGCGGCGAAGGGGAAGAAGTCGGTGATCCTCGTGTGGATGCACGGGGGGCCGTCGCAACTCGACACCTTCGACATGAAGCCGGAGGCGCCAGCCGAGTACCGCGGGCCGTTCGCGCCGATCGGCACGAACCTGCCGGGGCTGCAGATCTGCGAGCTGCTGCCCGAGCACGCCAAGGTGATGGACAAGTGCACGGTGATCCGCAGTTTCTCCCACGGCAACGGCGACCACTGGGCCGCGGCGCACTGGATGCTCACTGGGCGCACGGGGGCCAACGGGAGCGACCGCAAGGCCCGCTATCCCTCGATGGGCGCGGTGGCCAGCCGGCTCCTCGGACCCCGCCTGCCCGGGGCGCTGGCGGCGGTGAACATGAACGACGGGGGCTTCGGGTTCCACGGCGCCGCTTGGCTGGGGGTGAACCACAACCCGCTGCAGTGCGGTTCGTTCAGCTACGGCAACGAGGCGGGCAGCCTCCCCTCGAGCGACGCCAAGAGCTTCGCCCTCGCCGACGGCCTCTCCGACCGCCGGCTGATGGACCGGCTGGCCCTCCGCGGCCAACTCGACGGTCTCAAGCGGCGCATCGACGGGGAGCGCGTCTTCGACCAGCTCGACCTCGTCGAGCAGCAGGCGATGGACCTCGTCCTCTCGGGGCGCGTCCGCAAGGCGTTCGACGTGGGGGAGGAACCGGCGGCGGTCCGCGACCGGTATGGACCCGGCTGGGGAGAGCAGGCCCTCCTCGCCCGGCGCCTCATCGAGGCCGGGGTGCGCTACGTGTCGCTCAACACCGGCTACTTCGACGACCATGGCAACATCGGCCCGGCGCTCAAGGACAAGCTCCCGCGCCACGACCGCGCGGTGGGCACGCTGATCGCCGACCTCGCCGACCGGGGGATGCTCGACGACACGCTCGTGGTGGTGGCGGGGGAGTTCGGCCACACGCCCAAGATCAACAAGGACGCCGGCCGCGACCACTGGCCCCAGGCGCAGAGCATCCTCCTCGCCGGCGGCGGCTACCGCCACGGCCAGGTGATCGGCAGCACCAACGACAAGGCGGAATACCCGACCTCCCGCGCGGTCGGCGTCGAGGACTTCTGCGCGATCGTCTACCACGCCATGGGCCTGTCGATCGAGGACACGGTCGTCGACTTGACCGGCCGGCCGATCCAACTCGTGCCCGGGGGCCGGGTGCCGGTGGAACTGGTCTGACCGGGTTGGCGCTGGATCGCCGGCACGCGAGGCCGGGCACCCGGGACTCGATCCGAAGGAGCCGCCGCTCGAGGGCTGGCAACGCTGCCGGTGGCCCGGGGGCCCGTGAAGCAAGGGAGGGGATGATGCGGCGCGATGTGCTCGTGGCGGCGGTGATGGCCTCTGCGATGGCGGTCGGTGGCAGCGCCCAGGAGCCGTCGGGGCGGGATTGGCCGCAGTGGCGCGGGCCGCACTCCGACGGGATCGCCGTCGGCACCGGGATCCCCACCTCCTGGTCGCCGGGCGAGAACCTGCGCTGGCGGACGGCGCTGCCGGGCCGCGCCGGGGCCACGCCGTGCGTCCACGGCGGCCGGATCTTCCTCACCAGCAACGACCTGTCGATCGACGACGGCGCGGGCTTGGTGCTCGTGTGCGTGAACGCCGCCGACGGTGCCATCCTGTGGAAGAAAACCGTCGGCAGCGGCAATCAGGATGCCCGGGCCGGCGAGGGCAACTCCGCCTCGCCGTCGCCCACCACCGACGGCCGCCACGTGTGGAGCTTCTTCGGCACCGGGATCCTCGCCTGCCACACGATCGACGGCGACGAGGTGTGGCGGTGCGACGTCGGGGAACGCTTCGGCCGCCTCGACATCCAGTTCGGGATGACCTCCACCCCGGTCCTCGACGGCGACGCGCTCTACCTGCAGCTCATCCACGGCCCGATGCGGATGGACGACCAATCGCGCGTCGGCAAGGTGATCCGCCTCGACGCGCGCAGCGGCCGCACCGTGTGGGAAGTGGACCGGATCACCGACGCCGGCTTCGAATGCAAGCATTCCTACGCCTCGCCGCTCCTCTACCGGCACGACGGCCGGGAGTTCCTCGTCGTCCACGGGGCCGACTGCACCACCGGCCACGCCCTCGCCGACGGGCGCGAGCTGTGGCGCTTCGGCGGCCTCAACGGCCCCACCGCCACCAACCCGAAGCCGCACGACGCCACCTTCCGTTTCGTCGCCTCCCCCGGGCTCGCCCCCGGGCTCATCGTCCTCCCCACCGCCAAGGGCGGGCCCACGGTGGCCCTCGAGGTCAACGACGACCTGGCCGGCGACTGCACGGCGAAGCGGGCGCTGGTCCGGTGGGTCAACCCGCGCACGCCCGACGTGGCCTGCCCCGTGATCGCCGACGGGCTCGTCTACCTGCTCCACAACGACGGCCAGTTGCAGTGCGTGGACGCCGCCACCGGGGAGAATGTCTACGTGTCGCGGACGCACACCGGCCAGCACCGCTCCAGTCCGCTCCTCGTCGACGGGCGGCTGTACTTCGGTTCCAACGACGGCTGGGTGTCGGTCGTCCGCGCCGGCCGGACGTTCGAACTGGTGGGTTCGGTGGACGTCGGCGAGGCGGTGTCGGCCTCGGCCGTGGTGGCCGACGGCGTGCTCTACATCCGCTCGGCCGCCGCGCTGTACGCGATCCGAGCCGCGCGGGAGCCCGCGCCTGTCAGCGCGGCCGGAGCCGGGCGACCTCCGCGTCGGTGAGGGCCCGATCGAAGACCGCCACCTCGTCGATCCGCCCCTCCCAGTTCGACTCGTTGTCGCAGCGGCCACCGAGGAACAGGCAGGGGTGGTTGCCGAGCCTCCCCGGTGGGCAGGGGGCGTCGATGTCGAGGTTGCCGTCGAGCCACACGCGGACGCGGTCGCCGGCGCGGACGAACACGACGTGGGCCCACGTCCAGCGTGGGACGACACCCCGGCCCAGCGCCGCCGGTTCCGGACCGGTGCCGTGGAGGAGCACGAGCCGGCCGGCGTGGGGGCCGCTGCCGACGAGTCCGAGGTGATCACCGTCGGGGCCGAGGCCATGATCGGGGCCGCGCGAGAGGAACCAACCGGCGATCGGCCGGGCGTCGGCGGGCATGCCGTTCCAGATCCACGCCGACACGGTGAGTGAGGTCGGTGCCGATCGTTTCGAGCCGGGCGCGGATCCGGCCACCGGCGGTGCACGCGGCGCGGGGTGTGGCGCCGGGGCCGCAGAAGGCGGGGCCGGCCGGTCCGGGCAGCGCGTGGGTGATCCCCGCCTCGTAGAGGGCGTCGCGGCCCCGGCCGGTGGCGTCGGCGGCGTGCGGGCCGGTGAACTCGTCGAGCCGCCAGCAGGCCCAGGGGGCGAGGTCGAGCGTCGCCGCGAGCAGCGGGCCGGCGGGCAGGGCCTCCGACCGGCGCGGCTGGCCGCACACCTCCTCGAGCAGTTCGAGCGCCGCGGCGGCGATCTTCGGCTCGGCGGCCGTCTCCAGCCCGGCCGTGCGCGCCGCCCAGGTGTTGTAGCCGCCGAGGGGATGCTGCTCCGGGGGCGGGATGTAGCCGTCGCCGCCGTTGGCCAGTTCGATGACCACCGTGTCGGCCAGTGGACTGGCGGCCTTGAGGCGCAGGCCGGTGATGGCGTAGGTCTCGCAGGGGGTGGTGGCGATGGCGATCGGTCCCATCCGCAGCGCCTGCACCACCACCTCGGTGCGGCGCAGGCGGTCGAGGAGGATCTGCTCGCGGGCGTAGACCTCCGTGGTGTCGCGCGCGGGGCGATCGCCCATCGCCGCCACGATGCGCTCGGCCCACTCCAGCCGCTGCCGGTCGGGAAGGCGGTAGTCGAGGGTCAGACGCCGCTCGGCCATGGCGAGATCGACGTCGTCATGGTGGGGGATGCCGGCCACGGCCCGGGCGGCGAGGTCGGCGAGGCGCGAGGCATAGTCGCCGATCGTGTCGTCGGGGCGCTCCGCCTTGGGCACGGCGTAGTCGACGCGCCACATGTCGCCGCTGCAGCCGTGGGCGAGGGCCACCACGCCGCCCCCGAGCCGCTCCCCGAGGGCGGAGCAGAAGAGGCCGAAATAGTCGGCACTGATCTCCTGGTCGCCGAAGTAGTGCATGGAGAACGTCGCCAGGGCTGCCAACGGGCGGCCGTCGCGGTGCTGGAGGGAGATCACGGCCAGTTCCGGATCCTCTGGGCCCGCCTCCCCGGTGACGTCGTCGGGGTTGGCGGCGGCATGCATGTTGGCGCGGACGGTGCGGTTGCCGAACGGATCCTCGCCGAGGCGATCGGGCCGCCGGATCCACTGGCGCGACGCGGTGAAGCCGGCGGCATCGATGCGGCCGAAGCCGATCCGTGCCGGTGCCAGTGCCGCCACCGCGCCGGCCACCGCCTCGACGAGGCGCTCGCGGAGGAAGGGCACGTAGGCCGGATCGGCCTCGGTCCCCAGGCAGCCCATCGCCGCCGGGGCGGAGTGGGTGTGGGTGGCGGCGACGAGGATCCGCGCGGCGGGGATGCCCACGCGCGCGGCGGCGGCGGCCTTCACCTCGTCGCAAAATTCGCGCGGCAGCATGCAACTGTCGACGATCACGAGCGCCAGCCGCTCGGGGCCGGCCGCGAGGGCGATCGCCCGGGCATGGAGCGGCGACTTCACCCGGTCGAGCGACCGGGTGAGCATCCCCCCGTTGACGAGGGTGGGGAGCGTGCGCGGGGTGACGTCGACCACCACCGCGCCTGCCTGGAGGCCGGCGGCGGCCGGCAGCGGCCCGGCGGCGGGCAGCCCTGCGGCGCTCCAGGCGAGCCAGGCCGCGATCGTCGCGATGGTCGAGCTGTGGCCCATGGCGTGGTCCTCGGGGGGCGGAGCGGCCCGTGGCAGGATACCGCGGGAGGCGTGGGGTGGGGCCGGCCGGCCGGGTGGCGGGAACACCTGGCACAACCGGCAGATCCGGCGCCCGTCGGCCCGACCGGGGGCGAGTCCCGGGCTGTCCCCCCCTGCAGGGCGAGGGGGATGGGAATAGAATCGGCCGCGGGCGGCGTTCCCCGCCGCTGGCCCGAGGCGGACCGAGCATGACCACCACCCTGTCGCCGGCACCCGGTTCAAACCCGGACGCCGCGCCTGACGCTTCCCCGCACAACGCCGCGTTGCCCCCGCGCCGTCGCGGGTGGTGGGGGATGGCGCTCGGCGGCCTGATCCTGGCGGCCACGGGCGCGGTGCTCGTGGAACCGGGCCTCGTCGACGAGATCCGGAAGCGCGTCGAGCCGGCGGCTGCCCCTGCCAAGCCACCGCCGCCGCGGGTGGTGCCGGTGGGCACCGTGCCCGCCCGGCGGGCCGATGTCGGGGTGACGCTCGACAGCCTCGGGTCGGTGGTGCCGACGGCGAGCGTCACGATCCGCAGCCGGGTGGATGGCGAGTTGGTGACCGTGGCCTTCACCGAGGGGCAGGACGTCGCCGAGGGGGATCTCCTCGCGGAGATCGACCAGCGTCCCTTCCAGGTGCGGCTGCGCCAGGCGGAGGGGCAACTGGCGCGCGACGAGGCGGCGCTCGAGGCGGCGCGGCTCGATCTCGAGCGCTACGAGTCGCTGCGCGAACTGCGCCAGGTGACCGGCCAGCAGATCGACGCCCAGAAGGCCCTCGTCCGCCAGTGCGAGGCGGCCCTGGAGATCGACCGGGCGCAGATCGACGACGTGCGCCTGCAACTCGACTACTGCCGGATCACGGCGCCGATCTCGGGCCGCATCGGGCTGCGGCTGGTCGATCCGGGCAACATCGTCCGGGCCAACGATCCCGCCGGACTCGCCGTGGTGGCGCAGCTCCGCCCGATCACGGTGGTGTTCACGGTGCCGCAGGACGACGTGATCCGCGTGCAGCGCGCCCTGGCCGCGTCGGCGGCCTTGCCGGTGGAGGCCTACAACCGCGATTTCCGCGCCCGTCTCGGCACCGGCACCCTGCTGGCGGTGGACAACCAGGTGGACAGCGCCACCGGCACGGTGCGGCTCAAGGCGGTGTTCCCCAACGACGACGGCACGCTCTTTCCCAGCCAGTTCGTCAACGCGCGGCTCCTCGTGGAGACGGTCCGCGACGCCGTGGTCGTGCCGGCGGCCGCTGTCCAACGCGGGCCCGATTCGTCGTTCGTGTACGTCGTCCAGCCCGATGCGACCGTGGCCCTGCGGAAGGTGCGCGCCGGTGCGGTGCAGGGGGACGAGGTGGCGGTGGTGGACGGGCTCGCGGCCGACGAGCAGGTGGTCACCGACGGGATCGACAGGCTCACCGACAAGGCGAAGGTGAGCGTCAAGGACAACGTCAAGGGGAGCGGCCCGCGCGACTTTGGCGCCGCACCGGCGGCGGTGGCAGGCAAGCCGCAGCCGGCCCCGGGGCCCTGACCCATGAGCCTCTCCCGGCCCTTCATTCTCCGGCCGGTGGCGACCTGGCTGTTGATGGTCGCCCTCCTCCTGGCCGGCCTGCTGGCCTGGCGGGCGTTGCCGATCTCCGCGCTCCCGCAGGTCGATTACCCCACGATCCAGGTGGTCACCTTTCATCCGGGCGCCAGCCCCGAGGTGATCACCGCCACGGTCACCGCGCCGCTGGAGCGGCAGTTCGCCCAGGTGCCGGGCCTGGCGCAGATGACCTCCACCAGCTCCGCCGGATGCTCGACGATCACCCTGCGGTTCGCCCTCGACCTCGACATCGACGTGGCCACGCAGCAGGTGCAGGCGGCGATCAACGCCGCCGCCGCGTACCTGCCCCGCGACCTCCCCAACCCGCCGGTCTACACCAAGACCAACCCCGCCGACGCGCCGGTCCTCACCCTGGCCCTCACCAGCGACACGCTGCCGCTTTCGCGCGTGCAGGACCTCGCCGACTCGCGCCTCGCCCAGCGCATCTCGCAGCTTTCCGGCGTCGGGCTCGTGACCCTCTCCGGCGGCCAGAAGCCCGCCATCCGCATCCAGGCCAACCCCGCCGCCCTGGCGGCGATGGGGCTGGGGATGGAGGACCTGCGGTCGGCGCTGGTCCAGGCGAGCGTCAACATGGCCAAGGGGAGCCTCGACGGCAGCCGGCAGGCCTTCACGATCGCCGCCGACGACCAACTCCTCACCAGTGCCGAGTTCCGCGACCTCGTGATCGGGTGGCGGAATGGCGCGGCGATCCGCCTCACCGACGTCGCGGAGGTGGTCGACGGCGTGGAAAACGTCCATCAGGCCGCCTGGATGAACGACCGGCCGGCGGTGATCGTCAACATCCAGCGGCAGCCGGGGGCCAACATCATCGCCGTGGTCGATGCGATCAAGGCGCTCCTCCCCCGACTCGAGGCGGCGCTGCCGGCCGCCGTCCGGGTCCATGTCCTCACCGACCGGACGACGACCATCCGCGCCGGGATCGCCGGCGTGCAACACGAACTGCTGCTCACCGTGGCCCTCGTGGTGTTCATCATCTTCGTGTTCCTCCGCGACCTCACCGCCACGGTGATCCCCGGCGTGGCGGTGCCGTTGTCGCTGGTGGGCACCTGCGCGGTGATGCACCTCCTCGGCTACAGCCTCAACAATCTGACCCTCATGGCGCTGACGATCTCCACGGGGTTCGTCGTCGACGACGCGATCGTGATGATCGAGAACGTGGTCCGCCACCTGGAGCGCGGGGCGAAGCCGCTGGAGGCGGCGCTGGTGGGGGCGGCGGAAATCGGCTTCACGATCGTCAGCCTGAGCGTGAGCCTCGTGGCGGTGCTGATTCCGTTGCTCTTCATGGGCGACATCGTGGGGCGGCTGTTCCGCGAGTTCGCCGTCACGCTCGCCGTGACGATCCTCGTTTCGGCGGTGGTGTCGCTGACCCTCACGCCGATGATGTGCGCCACGCTCCTCACCCACCGGTCGGCCGGGGGGCAGGGCTGGTTCCACCGGGTGACCGAACGGTTCTTCGACGGGGCGCTGGCCGCCTACGCGGTCACGCTCCGCGCCGTCCTCCGCAACCAGGGGCTGACGCTGGCGGTGGCGGTGGCCACCCTCGGCCTCACGGTCGAACTCGCGCGGCGCGTGCCCAAGGGCTTCTTCCCGGCGCAGGACACCGGGGTGGTGCTGGGGATCACCACGGCGCCGCCGTCGATCTCGTTCACCGCCCTCGCCGAGCGCCAGCAGGCGCTCAACACGGCCCTCCTCGCCGACCCGGCGGTGGAGAGCCTGTCGAGCTTCATCGGCGTCGACGGCATCAACGCCACCCCCAACGCCGGGCGGATCCTCGTCAACCTCGTGCCCCTCGAGGCGCGGCACGAGGACGCCGCCGCCGTCATCCGCCGGCTCCGCCAGCGCGCCGCCGCGGTGGCGGGGATCACGCTCCACATGCAGCCGGTGCAGGAGATGACGGTCGAGACCCGGGTGAGCCGCACGCAGTACCAGTACGCCCTCGAGTCGGCCGATGCCGCCGAGTTGGCCGAGTGGGGGCCGCGCCTCGTGGAGCGGCTGGCGGCGCTGCCGCAACTGGCCGACGTGACCAGCGACCAGCAGGAGGGGGGGCTCGAGGCCCGCCTGGTGATCGATCGCGACAGCGCCGCGCGCCTCGGGGTGACGCCGCAGATGATCGACGACGTGCTCTACGACGCCTGCGGCCAGCGGCAGATCTCCATCCTCTTCACCCAACTCAACCAGTACCGTGTCGTCCTGGAGACGCTCCCGGAGTTCCGGCGCCGGCCGGAGGATCTGGCGGGGCTCCACGTCCTCGTCCCCGCCCGCGCCGCGGCGACCGCCGTCCGCCGCGCCGGGGAGCGGGCCAGCGACGCTCCCGGCCGCGTGCCCCTGGCGGCGGTCACCCGGCTCGAGGAGACGACGGTGCCGCTGGTCATCAACCGGCAGGGGCAGTTTCCCGCCGTCACGGTGTCGTTCAACCTGGCGCCGGGGGTGTCGCTGGGGGACGCGGTGGCGGCGATCGCCGCGGCGCGGCGCGATCTGGGCCTGCCGCCGGGCATCCAGACCGCGTTCCAGGGCACCGCCGCCGCGTTCGAATCGTCGCTCGCCAACCAGGCGGTGCTCGTGCTGGCGGCGATCGTCGCCGTGTACATCGTCCTCGGCGTGCTCTACGAGAGCTTCGTCCACCCGGTGACGATCCTCTCCACGCTCCCCAGCGCCGGCGTGGGGGCGCTGGCGGCGCTGTTGTGGCGGGGGCTCGACCTCGACGTGATCTCGCTCATCGGGGTGATCCTCCTCATCGGCATCGTGAAGAAGAACGCGATCATGATGATCGACTTCGCCCTCGACGCCGCCCGCCACGGCATCGACGGCCGCCCGGTGGGAGCGGTGGAGGCGATCGAACAGGCGTGCCTGCTCCGCTTCCGCCCGATCATGATGACGACCATGGCGGCCCTCCTCGGGGCGGTGCCCCTGGCGCTCGGCAGCGGCGTCGGTTCGGAGCTGCGCCGGCCGCTGGGGATCACGATCATCGGGGGCCTCGTCGTCAGCCAGGTGCTCACGCTCTACACCACGCCGGTGATCTACCTGTGGTTCGACAGGCTGGCGACCCGGTTCCGCGGTGGCGCTCCCGCCGCCGAGGCGGCCCCGGAGCCGGACGCATGAACCTCTCCGCCTGGTTCATCCACCGTCCGGTCGGCACCACGCTCCTCTCGGTGGCGCTGACGCTCGCCGGCGGGCTGTGCTGGTTCCTCCTCCCGGTGTCGCCGCTGCCGCAGATCGAGTATCCGACGGTCAACGTCGGCGCGGCCCTGCCCGGGGCGAGCCCGGAGACGATGGCCTCGGCCGTGGCCACGCCCCTGGAGCGCCAGTTCGGCCTCATCGCCGGGGTCACGGAGATGACCTCCGCGAGCACCCTCGGCCAGACCTCGATCACGCTCCAGTTCGAACTCGACCGCGACATCGACGCCGCCGTGCGCGACGTGCAGGCGGCCATCAACGCCGCCCGGGGCCGCCTCCCCGCCAATCTCCCGGGCAACCCCTCGGCGCGCAAGGTCAACCCCGCCGACTCGCCGGTGATGATCCTGGCGATCACCTCGCCGCTGCACGACAAACCACGGCTCCAGGACGTGGCGGCCACGATCCTCCAGCCGAAGCTTTCCCAGCTCCCCGGGGTGGGGCAGGTGGTGGTCAGTGGTGGGGCGGCGCCGGCCGTGCGCGTGAGCGTCAACCCCACGGTGCTCGAGCGCTACGGGCTCGGGCTCGACGACGTGCGCACGGTGCTCCAGCAGGCCAACACCGCGCGCCCCAAGGGGACCCTCGACGACGGCACCCGTTCCTGGACGATCGCCACGACCGACCAGTTGTTCACCGCCGACGAATACCGCCGGCTCGTGGTGGCGGCCCGGCCCGGCGGGGCGGTGCGGCTCGGCGACGTGGCCACGGTGACCGACTCGGTGGAAGACGTGCGCGTGGCGGGCGTCTACAACGGCGAACCGACGATCATGCTCATCGTTTACCGCCAACCCACCGCCAACATCATCGACACGGTGGATCGCGTCCAGGCCCTGCTCCCCGCCCTCCGCGGGCAGATCCCGGCGGGGATGCGCCTCGACGTGGCCATGGACCGGACGAGCGTCATCCGCGCGAGCATCGCCGACGTGCAGCACACGCTCCTCCTCTCGGTGCTGCTGGTGGTCGGGGTGGTGTGGCTGTTCCTGGGCGACTGGCGGGCCACGCTCATCCCCGCGGTGGCGGTGCCGGTGTCGCTGGTGGCCACCTTCGCCGCCATGCACTGGCTCGGCTACAGCCTCAACAACCTGACCCTCATGGCCCTCACGATCGCCACCGGCTTCGTGGTCGACGACGCCATCGTGGTGTTGGAAAACGTCGCCCGGCACCGCGAGGCGGGGATGGGCCCGCGGGCGGCGGCCCTCCGCGGCGCCCGGGAGATCGCCTTCACGGTGCTGTCGATCAGCGTGTCGCTGGTGGCGGTGTTCATCCCCATCCTCCTCATGGGCGGGATCGTGGGGCGTCTGTTCCGCGAGTTCGCCGTCACCCTCTCGGTGGCCATCGCCGTGTCGATGGTGGTGTCGCTCTCCACCACGCCGATGATGTGCGCGTGGCTGTTGCGGCCGCTCGGCCGGACGCACGGGGCCGGCGCCGGGGAGGCGGGGTTCGCCGCGCGTGCCTACGGCCGGATGCTGCGCGTCGTGATCCGGCACCCGCGGCTGACGATGGCGGTGAACGTGGCCACGATGGCGCTGACCGTGTGGCTCTACACGGTTGTGCCCAAGGGGTTCTTTCCGCAGCAGGACACCGGCCGGCTCACCGGCACCCTCGATGCCGATCAGGATGCCTCGTTCCAGGCGATGAGCGGCCTGCTGACGCGCTTCTCGCGGGCCATCGTCGAGGATCCGGCGGTGGCCGGGGTGACGGGATCGACCGGTGGGGCGGCGGGCGGGAGCCCGAACGCGGCGCGGATGTTCATCAGCCTCGTGCCGCGCCCGGAGCGGACGCTGTCGGCGATGGAGGTCATCGGCCGCCTGCGGCAGAAGCTCGGGGGGACGCCCGGGGCGACGCTCGTCATGCAGCCGGTGCAAGACCTGCGCATCGGCGGCCGGCCGAGCAGTTCGCAATTCCAGTACACGCTGCGCAGCGACACCCTCGCCGACCTCGAGACATGGGGGCCGCGCATGGTGCGTGCCCTGCGGAGCATGCCCGAGATCGCCGACGTGCGCAGCGACCAGCAGACGCGCGGCCTCCAGGCGCGCCTGGCGATCGACCGCGACGCGGCCGCCCGGCTGGGGGTCACGCCCCAGGCGATCGACGAGGCCCTGTACGACGCCTTCGGCCAGCGCCAGGTGTCGATCATGCACCGGCCGCTGGGCCAGTACCGCGTCGTGCTGGGGATGGAGCCGGAGTTCCTCACCGACCCGGCGGCGCTGCGGCTGGTGCACGTCACCGGCCGGGACGGGGCCCGCGTGCCGCTGGAGAGCATCTGTAGCGCCGACACCGGCAACGCACCGCTGTCGGTCAATCACACCGGCCAGTTTCCCTCGGCGACGGTCTCGTTCAACCTCGCCGCCGACGTCGCCCTCGGCGGGGCGGTGACGGCGGTGGAGGAGAAGGTGGCGAGCTTGGGCATGCCGGTCACGGTGCAGGGGGGCTTTTCGGGGACGGCGCGGGTGTTCCTCCTTTCGCTCGCCGACCAGCCGCTGCTCCTCCTCGCCGCCGTGGTCACCGTGTACATCGTCCTCGGCATCCTCTACGAGAGTCTCGTCCATCCGCTGACGATCATCTCCACGCTGCCCAGCGCCGGCCTGGGGGCACTGCTGGCGCTCCTCGCCTGCGGAATGGAGCTCAATGTCATGGGGATGATCGGCATCATCCTCCTCATCGGGATCGTGAAGAAGAACGCGATCATGATGGTCGACTTCGCCATCGAAGCGCGGCGCGGCGGGGGCCTGTCGCCGGAGGAGGCGATCCTCCAGGCGTGCGTCCTCCGTTTCCGGCCGATCACGATGACGACGCTCGCCGCCCTCCTCGGCGGCCTCCCCCTGGCCCTCGGCACCGGTCCCGGCGCCGAATTGCGCTGGCCCCTCGGCGTGGCGATCGTGGGGGGGCTGGCCGCCAGCCAGGTGCTCACCCTGTTCACGACCCCGGTGGTCTACCTGTGGCTGGAGTGGCTGTGGCCGGTGACATCGGCCGCGGCATCGGCCGCCGCCGCGCCGCGGGTCGCCGTGGCCGGTGCCGCCTGAGCGGCGGGGCCACCGGGCACACCGTTGCATTCCTCCCGTCCCACCCGCGGATCCAGCGCCATGGCCGGCAGCCTCCTCCTCCTCCTCGACGACATCGCCTCCGCGCTCGATGACGTGGCGACGATGACGAAAGCCGCCGCCGCCAAGACGGCCGGCGTCATCGGCGACGATCTGGCCCTCAACGCCAAGCAGGTGGCGGGCGTGGCCCCCGACCGCGAACTGGCAGTCGTGGCGGCGGTGGCCCGGGGCTCGGCCGTCAACAAGGCGATCCTCGTGCCGGCGGCGCTGGCCCTCGGCTGGCTGGCGCCGTGGATCGTGCAGCCGCTGCTCATGCTCGGCGGGGCCTACCTGTGCTTCGAAGGGGTGGAGAAGCTCGTACACGGGCTGCTCCACGCCCGCCTCCGGCGACACGGAACCGGGCCCGGGACCGAACACGCGTCCGGCGCGGATGTGCCCGGTGCGTCCCCTGCCGAAGTGGGCCGCGAGCGGGACCGCATCCGCGGCGCGATCCGCACCGATTTCATCCTCTCGGCGGAGATCATCGTCATCACACTCGGCGTCGTGGCGGGGCAGTCGTGGCTCCTCCAAGCGACGGTGCTCTCCGCCGTCGCCATCCTCATGACCCTCTTCGTCTACGGTCTCGTCGGCGCGATCGTGAAGCTCGACGACTTCGGACTGCGCCTGGCCGCCAGCCCGACCGGGTGGATCGCGCGCCTGGGGCGGGGGCTGGTGACCGTCGCCCCGCGGCTCCTCCGCACCCTCTCGGTGGCGGGCACGGCGGCGATGTTCCTCGTCGGTGGCGGGATCGTGGCTCACGCGCTGCCGGCCGTCCACGACGCCGTCCGCACGATCGTCGGCGGGCTCGTGGGGGACGCGCCGTGGCGCGGATGGGTGGTGGGGTTGGCCGTCGGCGCGGCCGTCTTCGCGCTGGTCACAGCCGGGCGGGCGCTGGCGAAGCGGGCACCGGCACCGGGAGCGTGACGCCGATCCGCGTGCCGCGCCCGGGGGCGCTGTCGATCCGGCATTCGCCCCCCGCCAGGCGGACGCGCTCGATCATCCCGGTGAGACCGAAGCCGCGGTGCCGCGCGGTGGCCGGATCGAAGCCGCAGCCCTCGTCGGCGATCTCCAGGGAGATCCGGTCGCCTTCCCGGGTGAGGGACACCCGGGCGGCGGCAGCCCCGCTGTGCCGGCGCACGTTGGCGAGCGACTCCTGCACCACCCGGTAGATCGTGGTCTCGAGCGTGGGCGGCAGGGGCCCGATGAGGGTGGGCAGCGCCATCGCCACGGCCACGCCGGCGGCGGCCGACTGGTCGACGAGGTCGTCGAGGGCGGCCTCGAGTCCGAGGTCGTCGAGGACGGCGGTGCGGATGCCACGGATCAGCATCCGCCCGTCATCGATCCCCCGCGCGAGGTGGCCGATCACCGTCTCCAGCACGTCGCGCTGCGGTACGTCGGGATGGTCGCGGAGATAGGCCTCGAGGAGCATCCGCGAGCCGACGGCGTACTGGATGAGCCCGTCGTGGAACTCGTGGCACAGCGACTGCTT